>DASQBH010001253.1:0-2955 GCA_035635315.1 Longimicrobium sp. | reverse complement strand
CCTCTCTCGCGTTTCTCCCCCCCAGCGCCCTTGCCGAGCGGCCGTTGGAGCCAGCGGGATGCGCGCGTGGAGCGCGACGGACGCCCTCCGGGGGGTGCACGCTGGCGGGCAGTTGTAACGAAATGGTGTAACGTATTGTGGTTGTTGACTTTACGACGGGTGACAGGGTATTCTGTTGCCGGATCGGGTAACAGTTTGCGCCACCGTGTACGCAGCTCTCCCGGTCTTTCGCGCGGGTCCGTTTCGTCCCATCCAGTTTCGGAGATCCCCACCATGGCCAGTCCGCTCACCCTGTTGATGCCCATCATTCCCGGTACGAATCTCGTGGAGCTGGCGGCGACGCTGGCGAAGTACCAGGCCGAGATCGATCAGGCGCTCACCTCCATCGGCACGGTGCACTACGCGCGCTTTCTGCTGCTGGACCGCTCCGTGGCCAACCTTCAGCCCGGCGGCGGCTCGTCGGACGAGCTGGTGCTGGCGGTGATCACGGAGTTCGACGGCAGCTTCCAGGCGTACATCGGCGACTTCGTGGCGCAGATCGGCGACGTGTTCAACGCGCTGCTGCAGTTCGTCGTCGGCGGCAGCGCCGTCACGCCCGTCCAGAACAACGTCGCCGCGTTCTCGGCGTTCGTGTCGGCGAACGACGCGTCGCAGCACCAGCCCAACGAGGGGCTGTACCAGGCGTATCCCCAGACGGTACAGCAGATCCTGGCCGCCTTCTGACGGCCTTGCGGAGCGCGCGCACCCGGCCGCGCTCCTCGTCCCCATCCAGTTCCGGAGATTCCTACCATGGCCAGTCCGCTTACCCTCATCATGCCCGTGATCCCGGGCACCAACCCCGTCGTGATCGCCCAGACGCTTGCGCAGTACAAGGCGCAGCTGGACGCGGCGCTTACCTCCATCGGCACGGTGCACTACGCCCGCACGCTGTACCTGGACACCTCCGTGGCCAACCTGCAGCCCAACGCGCAGTCCACGGGCCCGTTCGTGATCTGCGTGATCACGGAGTACGACGGCAGCTTCGACGCCTACATCGGCGACTTCGTGGCGCAGGTGGGGACCGTGTTCGACGCCCTGCTGCAGTTCGTGGTGGGCGGGCCGGCGCTGATCCCGGTGGCGAACAACGTCGCGGGGTTCACCGCCTTCGTGGCGCAGAACGATGCCTCGCAGCACCAGCCCAACGAGGGGATGTTCGCGGCGTATCCGCAGACGGTGCAGCAGATCCTGGCTGCCTTCGACAGCTGAGCCCGCGGTACGGGAGCGCGCGCACCCGGCGCGCGCTCCCCCTGTCTCTCCACCGTCCGTCTACCCCATGGCGACCACCCCCGACATCGACTATGCCGACGTACAGGGCACCATTCTGCGCGGCTACCGCGTGGACCTGGCGCGGCACTTCATCCTCCAGATCACCGACGCCGCGGCCGCGGGCACCTTCATCGGCAACCTGGTGAACGGCACCGGCGGCGTGCCGAAGATCACCACCGCGGCGCGCTGGACCAGCAAGCCCGACTGCTTCGTCAACATCGCCTTTACCGCCCCGGGGCTGGCGAAGCTGGGCGTGGCGTCCACCGACCTGGAGAAGTTCGACCCCGACTTTCTGGCCGGCGCCACGGACCCCACCGTGGCCGCAACCGTGGGCGACACCGGCACCAGCGACCCCTCGCAGTGGCTGGGCGGCATCCAGACGTGGCAGAACGCGCACGTGGTGCTGAGCCTGTGGGTGCACGAGGACCCGGCGGTGCTGGAGAGTCAGAGCGCAAAGCTGCGGGCGGGGTTCGCGGCCGGGATGACGGAGCTGCTGTTCCACGACGCCACGGCGCTGCCCGACAACCACGTGCACTTTGGCTACCGCGACAACATCGCGCAGCCCACGGTGATCGGCGCCCCGCCCCGCAAGCACAACATTCCCGACGACCAGCCGCCGGTGGCCACGGGCGAGTTCCTGCTGGGCTACCCCAACGAGTCCGGCGGCATCTACAACGTCACGCCCTCGCAGCTTTCCACCAACAGCAGCTATGCGGCGTTCCGCATTCTGGAGCAGGACGTGGTGGGCTTCGAGCAGTTTCTTCAGGACTTTGCCCCGCAGGCAGGCGTGGACCCGGAGATGCTGGCGGCCAAGGTGTGCGGCCGGTGGCGCAACGGAAACCCGCTGGAGCTCATGCCCACCGAGCCCGGCACTGTGCTGCCCAAGGACCAGCTGAACAACTTCACCTACGTCAGCACGGACCCGGCAACGGACGACACGCTGGGGCTCAAGTGCCCCATCGGCTCGCACATCCGGCGCACCAACCCGCGCAACATGGCGGTGGTGGGCACGGACAGCACACACCACCGCATCACGCGCCGCGCCATGCCGTACGGCCCCGCGTACGACCCCGCCCACCCGGTGGACGTGCCGCGCGGGCTCATCGGCTACTTCATCAACGCCAGCATCCACAACCAGTTCCAGTTCATCCAGGGCCAGTGGGCGCTCACCGACACCTTCGTAAAGTCGGCCAAGGCCCCGGGCGGGCAGCCGCCGGGCAACGCGGTGAACAACATCAGCGGCCAGGACGTGTTCCTGGGCGATGACGACACGTCGGACAGCTCGTTCACGCTCCCCGCGCAGCCCAAGAACGCGGTCATCACCGGCTTTCCGCGGCTGATCAACACCCGCGGCGGCGCCTACGTGTTCTTTCCCAGCATCGCGGGCCTTACCTACCTCTCCACCCTTCCCACCTCGTCTGCCTCTTCATGATCGTGGTTCGGATTCATGTGGCCGGATGAATGGCAGTGCCCATAATGACGAGCGGCGCCGATCCCCGATCGGCGCCGCTGTCGTTTGTGCTGATGTATCCTTCCGTTTCCCGCGGCCGGTTGACTCCCTGTGACCTCACTCCTCTATTCCCGCGCCAGGGCGGACGGAGGTTTCTCATCTTTTACACCGTTGACTCCGTTGACTCCGTGTGAGGCCCA
>DASQBH010001252.1:0-6023 GCA_035635315.1 Longimicrobium sp. | reverse complement strand
ATCGTGGCGGCGGGGGCCAGCGACGGCTCCGCGAACGGCGGACCGGACGGCGGCGGGGGTGGCTCGTACGACGGCGGTGGGGGCGGGGTGATCTGGGTGGGCGACCTGAGCCCCGGCGGCGACACTGCCGCGGTGGACGGGTTTGGATGAGCCCTCTTCCTCACCGGATTGATCGATATCAGCTCCTCGTCGATCTGATTGCCGGCGAGCCGGGTGATGATGCGCGACGCTGTTCGGCCGTCGTTCGGCGGCATCCCCGAAGCCGGCGGAACCGCTTTCCCGTTTCGGGTTGGACATTGGCGTGGAACGTCGGGTTGGGCGGATGGTGCGGACGCAGTGAGGGGCCATCCGCGTTTTTTGAGAGGACCCCTCATGCTCATCCCCATCATCAGCCAGCGACGATGCCTGCCGAAAGCGCACCGGATCCGGCCTTCACGAACACCTGATGCGCGATCTTGCAAAGTCGCGGACCGCGAGAAGTCCGGCGGGTTCCCGCTGCGGTGGCGCGAGGGGAAGGCGTACTGGATCGCGCATCAGGTGAAGCCGGATGGCCGGTTGTGGGGCGCTCTGATGACCATGGGGCAGCCTGAAAAAATGCGGATGGCCCCCTGCCGCGCTTCCATCCAGCTGCCGTTCCCGACATCCCCAGGGAAGCCTGGTGCGCCCCGCCACGGCGGACTTGGGGGACACGGTGTTGGCGCGTGGTGAGCTCGCCACGGTTTGCGGCGATGCGGGGCGTGCGACCCAATCCACGATGAACCTGATTTCATGAAGTGCATCGAGTGCGGGACACATAGCCGGCTCCGCGAACGCAAGGACGGGCGCTGCCCTAAGTGCCAGCACCGCTTTGCCTTTGAGCCCACGACCGATCCGGCCGGGATCACGGACGCGCAGTTCAAGTACGCCATTGAACACGTCTCCGGCCAGGGGAAGGTGCGGTTCACCGAGCGCAACCTGTGGTACGAGGTGCACCGGCGCTGGGCGTTCTCCGGCGTGTGGCGCCACACGTACGACCTGTTGGGGCCCGCGTTCCTGGGCGCGATTCCGGGCGTGATCCTGGCGAAGTTTTTCGGGATTCCCGCGCTGTACTGGCTGTCGCCCGTGGGCGCCGTGGCGGCGGCGGGCACGGCCGCGTACGGGACCTGGCGCCACAACCGGCGGCCGCCGCTTCCACAGGGTCCTCCGCGCGTGACGTTCGGGGTCTTTCAAACGCAGCACCTGCCGCGGTGGGTCGCGGCGAACGGCGGGATCCGCGGCCTGCTGGCGCCGCGCGAGCGGGTGGCCGCCGCCATGCCCAAAAAGGTGCCCGCGGACGTGGCCGCCTTCTCCTTTGACCGCGCGGTGGTGACGGACCGGTGGGAGACGGCGCAGCTGCTGGTTGCCAACCGCTTTCACTTCGAGCACAGCTGCGCGGTGCTCAGCCTGGACGGCTACCCTGACGGCACCGCGGACACGATCAAGGAGATGCTGCGCCGCAACCCGCGGCTGACCGTGTTCGCGCTGCACGACGCCAGCGTGGAGGGGTGCCATCTTCCTCTGCGCCTTCGGGACGAGGACTGGTTTCCCGATCCGCGGGTGCGCATCGTGGACCTGGGGCTGCGCCCGGAAATCGCGAAGCGCCTGCGCCTTCCCCAGCTGCACGGCTCGGCCGTGTACCGCCCCCCGCGGCTGACGAAGATGCTTTCACTGGAGGAGCAGAAGTGGTTCGCTGTGGGCCACTACAGCGAGCTCGCCGCGCTGCGCCCCACGCAGCTGATGCGCGCCGTCTACAAGGGGATCGTGGCCGCGGGCCCCCACGACGGCTCTCCGGGCGCCGCTCAGGTGGGCGGCGGTGACGTGTACTACGGCGGCGGGGTGATCTGGATCGGCGACGTGGCCCCCGGCGTCGATACGGCCAAAGTGGACGGGTTCGGATGACGGGCTTCGCGGGTGTGTTTGGCGGCCCCGATTCGGCCGCCGCGCTCCGCCGGCTGGGCTTCGACCCGGCGTGGGGCGGGGGCGAGGTCGCTTTCGCCGGCGCGGTCGAGCGGGCGGCGGACGGGGGATGGATCGCCTGCGGCGACGTTGTCATCGACAACGCGGCGGAACTGCGGCGGTCGCTGGACCTGCCTGGCGCGTCGCCGCTGGCGCTACTGGCGGCTCTCGTTCGCGCGCACGGCGCCGATGCCGGCCGGCACGCGCTGGGGATGTACGCCGCCGCCGTGTGGATCCCCGCCGAGCGCCGCCTCTGGCTGCTGCGCGACGGCGCGGGCGCGCGGACGATGTACTGGACGGGGGACGCGGCGCGCGGGTGGAGTTTCGCCTCGTCGCCGCGCGCGCTGCGGCGGGCGGCAGGCGTCTCCGGCGAGATCGACCTGGTCGCCCTGCGCGACTACCTGACGGCGGCCTTCGTTCCCGGCGAGCGGACGATGTGGCGCGGCGTCGCGGAGCTGCGTCCCGGGACGGCGATGTCGCTCCCCGACGGACGCGCGCACGTCTACTGGGAGCCCGTGGAGTGCATCGAGGACCCGGACGCGCCGCTGGAGGTGCACGCGGCGCGGCTGCGCGGGCTGATCGACGACGCCGTGCGGGTGCGGCTCCCCGACTCCGGCCCCGTGGGCGTGTACCTGTCCGGCGGCGTGGACAGCAGCCTGGTGACGGCGCTGGCGGCGCGGATGGCGCCGGGGCCGGTGCACACCTTTTCGCTGCACTTTGGCGGGGGGTACGCCAACGAGCTGGAGTGGTCGTCGCTGGTGGCGCGGCACTGCGGGACGGAGCACCACGTGCTGGAGTTTCCCGCCCCCATCATCCAGAAGCACCTGGCCGAAAGCCTGGCCGCGCTGGACGACCCGATCGGCGATCCGCTCACCACGCCCAACCTGCTCATCGGCCGGGCGGCGGCGCAGGTGACAGGGACGATCCTGAACGGGGAGGGGGGCGACCCCAGCTTTGGCGGCCCCAAGAACACGCCGATGCTGCTGCACGCCCTGTACGGCGGCGCGGACGACCTGGCGGCGGCCTACCTGCGCTCCTTCAACAAGTGCTGGGACGACCTGCCGTCGCTGCTGACGGGCGATGTGCAGACGGCGCTGCGCGATGGGCCGCCGGCGGGGTGGTGGTTCGCCCCGCGGCTGGTGGACGGGGGGATGCGGCACTATCTGAACCGGCTGCTGGACGTCAACGTGCGCTTCAAGGGCGCCGACCACATCCTCACCAAGGTCGCCAACCTGACCTCCGCCAGCGGGCTGCTGGGCCGCTCGCCGCTGGCGGACCGGCGCGTGATCGACGCCAGCTTTGCCATTCCGCCCGAGCACAAGCTGGCGGGCACGGTGGAAAAGGCGGTGCTCAAGGCCGCGGTGGCCGACCTGCTCCCCCCGGAGGTCGTCCACCGCCCCAAGAGCGGGATGCTGGTCCCCGTCCAGGCCTGGTTCCAGGGAGACATGCGCCCCTACGCCCGCGCCATGCTCCTGGGCCCGGACGCGCGCACGCGGTCGTATTTCGACCCGCGCACGGTCAAAGCGTGGCTCGACACGCCGAAGGTGCCCAGGCGCGGCGTAAAGATCTGGCTGCTGCTGACGATGGAAGTGTGGTTGCGGGCAACCGACTGAACGAGGTCTTTAAGAGTGTGTTTAAGAATCTGGTCTTCCAGATAACCGAGGATTGATTTCCTGAGGGAGCGCGCCCCAAACTTGAAGTTACTCACTTGCTTGCGCGCGACCGAAGGATCTCGTCTCGGTGATCGCGGGGCTGGCCACGCGGCACTGATCCAGCCCTCAGGTGCTGCCGGCGAGATCCTTCGGTCGGCGCCAAATCGCTTGCGCAGCAGCGGGTTGGGAGCGGCGCCTCCCTCAGGAAATCAATTGTCAGGCTGATTCTTAAACACACTCTAAGCCTGAGGTCATGATGACGATCGACGAGTTCGTTGCGACGTTGAGCCACAGGGGCCCGCCGCTGGCGCCGGAGGAGATCGACGCCTTTGAGCGAGAGATCGGGCACACCCTGCCGGAGGACTATCGCCGGTTCCTGTCCCTCTGCAACGGGGGCTTCGGGGGCGGCCGCTTCTGGTTCGTTGATGCGGGTGTGCACCACGTTGGCGGGCTGCGCGAGGAATCCAGCTTCTCGCTCCGCCATGCTCGCCGGGTGTACCAACTCGATGAGCCCCGGATTCCGCGCTCACTGATCTGGATCATGGACGATCCGTTCGGCAACGCGATCTGCCTGGGCGTATCGGGAATCGAGCGCGACCGCGTCTTCTTCTGGGACCACGAGGGCGAGCCGGACCCTGAGAATTGGGACGGACAGGCGATCACCGCCGACAACGTGGAGATGCTTGCCGAATCGTTCACCGACTTCGTCGAGGGCCTGGAAGAGTCGGACTACGGAGAATGAGGTTTTTTTCCATGCGTTACCAAGGATTGCGATGAGCGACTTCGTGCCCCTGGAGGTCCGCGACGGCCTGCTGGTGGACCTGGCGGATGACGCGTATCCCACCCGCGTCCATGGCTGGCGCGCCGAGGCGCTGGCGCTGGAGGCGGACGCGACGCACTACGGGATGGCGGTGGAGGACGGCGGCGCGCTGGAGACGGAGGCCGGGCGCTTCGAGCTGCGCGCGGGGATGTTCTTCGTGGCGCCCGGCGCGGCGCGGGTGCGGGGCGGGGCGGGGATGGTGATCTCGCGGCTGGGGTACCGTGGGCTCTTTCAGCTCGGCGGGCCCGTGGAGGCCGCCGGGCGCCTGCGCTACATCGACGGCTGCTCCGACACCCTGCTGGTGTGCCCGCCGGTGCTGGGCGAGCCCTGCCTGAACCACCTGCACATGCCGCCGGGGACGGACCAGACGGCGCACACGCACCCGTCCGAGCGCATCGGCGTGATCGTGCGCGGCACGGGCGAGTGCCGCACGCCGGGCGGCACCTTCGCGCTGCGGCCGGGGATGGGGTGGCGCATCCCCACCGGCTGCCTGCACTCGTTCTTCACCCGCGGCGAGGCGCTGGACGTGCTGGCCTGGCACCCGGACAGCGACTTTGGCCCCACGCACGACCATCACCCCATGGTCAACCGCACCATGGTCGACGGCGTCTCCGCCTCCGAGATCGACGAGATTCGCACGGCGGAGGTCTGATATGACGGCGCGGGGTCTGCTCCCACGGCAGCGGCTATGTAAAGGATTGAACCGAAAGGGCCTGCGCCGGCTGGGCGGGTGTCGGATTTCTTGTTGCGCCGCGCGTGGGCGGGTATACTGAAAATCGCGCGAAACGTCCCTCGGCCTGGTGTGCGGACCCGCTGCACCGGGCCGGCGACGGTTGCGCGAGGAGGGCTGGCGGACCGGGTACGACCGTTCTGGAGGCACTCACCCCGACGGAGGAGGACCCATGAAGAAGCTGCGGCTGGACCTGGACCGGCTGAACGTGGAGACGTTCACGCTGGATGCACCGCCGGAGGAGCGCGGCACCGTCCACGGGATGAACCACACGCGCGAGATCTATTGCACCAAGGGCGACACCTGCCGGACGTCGTGTGGGGGCGGCGGTGGGGGCGCGCAGTGCACGTGCCCGATCATCTGATCGCGCACTTCGGCGCGGCCGGGCGGCACACCAAACGGCCGCTGGACCGGCACACACGGAGGCCGCCGCTCAGGAGAGCGGCGGCCTCTTTCGCAGGCAGGGGAGGATGGAGGGGACTCGCGCGCCTTCGTGATCGCTCCAGGCCTGGCGCACCTGCCCGGCCGTCATGCCGACCACCACCTGGTTGGCCGCGCAGGTGACGCCGTTGATACAGCGGGCGCCCACCACGCTTTCCGTGACGCTGTTCGTGCTGCCCGTCATCACGTCCACCAACGCCTGGACATCATCAGGGGCCGATGCGGGCGCTTCAGGTTCGCGCGCCCAGGAGATAGGCGGGATAGCCGACGACCTCGCGCGCCGTGGAGTACAGGTCGCGCAGCTCGAAGTAGCGCGCGTGGGCGGAGTACACGGGGGTGATGCCCACGCGCCGCATGGCGAGGCGGCAGCGGGGGATGTGGAAGTACTGCGACACCACCACGACGC
>DASQBH010001251.1:0-13591 GCA_035635315.1 Longimicrobium sp. | reverse complement strand
AAGTTGTTGTCGCGCAGGCGCTTGAGGTTCTTTTCGTTCAGCAGCGCCAGCGACATCTCGGCAAAGAAGGTGATGCTCTTGCGCGGCACCGCCTCTTCGATGGCGTCCAGGTACTCGTCGAAGCGGATGCCGAAGTTGGGATCGTGCCACACCAGGCAGGACCGCGGCATGTTCACTTCCAGGAAGAAGCGCATGTCGTCCTTCATCACGTCGTAGTCCAGCGGCACGTACGGCGTTACGGCGTCGATGCAGAAGCTGCATTTGTACGGGCACCCCAGGCTGCCGATTACCGGCACCAGGCGAAGGATCCTGGCCTTTTCCATGGCGGGCTGCAGGAACTTCCACCGCTCGCGCAGGCCGGGAAGCACGTGCGGCTGCCTGGTGGCGCTCACGTACTGGCCCATGGGACGGTGCTGCTCGGCATCGTTCAGGATGTCGACCAGCATGTCCTTGTCGCACATCCCCACCACGTAATCGAAGTACTGCTGCGCATCTTCCGGGTACGACCGCGCGTGCGGGCCGCCAAGCACGGTGATCACGCCGCGCTGGCGGTAGTAGGCGCTCATGGCGTACGCCACCAGCGACGCCTGCGAGAACGCCGTGATGAACATGATGTCCACGTCGTCGGGCACCGAGCCGGCGATGAGCTCCGCGCCGGAGTAGTACGCCATGTGGACCTCGTGCCCCTCCTGCTCGCACCACACCGCCACCACCTGGGGCATGATGCTGGCGTTGTTCATCCGCATGAACCGCGAGTATCCGTTCTTCGGCGGTTCCTTGCCCAGCAGGTCGATCACTCCGATGCGCATGCCGTTCCTCCCTGGGTTCCGGACGCACTGCGAAAAGACCAGAAGGGAACAGTTATAGAGTGGTGTGCGATAGTGCAACGAAGTTGTTCGGCGGACACGCTCCGCCGCCCGCCTGCTGGTCGTTCGGCGGCGGCGGATGAAGCACGAAAATCCGGCCGTCCCCGCCGGATTTTCCAAACTTTCCTACCGTGGCGCCGGGGGAAGCGAGCCGGGCTCGCGCGGCGCGGAGATCAGGCCCTGGCAGCGCTCGGCCAGGCGCTCCAGCAGCGCCGCCAGTTCCCGCTGGTGGCGTGCCGCGGCGCGCTGGTGCAGCCGCCGCGCGGCGAGAAATCCGCCGCCCGCCCACGCCGTCACCGCCGCCATGCCCAGTCCGAACGACGCCGCGCTGAGCGCCAGCCCGATCCCGATCATCGCCCCGGTCCCGCCGATCCCCATGCCGACGCCCATCAGGTGCGCCACCTCCATCTGCTCCAGCGCCTCCGACGCCCGCAGCACCGTCTGCCCGTCCACGGGCGTGACGGTGATGGTGATCGCCCGGGGCGGCGCGGGGTGGCCGGGCGCGCCGGAGGTCCAGGTAAAGCCGCGGCCCAGCACCGCGGTGTGCCCGGCCATCGCCACCCCGGCGCGGATCTCCTCCACCACCGCGTCAAAGGCGGATGCGGGGATCTCGCCGGGGACGACGCGCTCCAGCCAGAGCGTTTCGGGGGCGCCCAGGATGCCGTTGCCCCGCGACGCGGCGATCGGCGACGCCAGCTCCGCGGCCGCCAGGCGCACGTAGCGCGGCTCGATCCCGGCGTCCCCCGCCATCTGCTCCAGCTCGGCGAGCGTGGGCGATGCGGACGGATCGGGCGCGGTGCCCTGCAACTCCGCGGCGCGCCGGAGGATCAGCGCCGTTTCCGCGTCGGCGTAGCGGCGGGTGGGAGGGGTCGGACGATCGTCCATGGGGGCCTCGGTGTCTTTCGATCGATCCTTCGCCGTTCCGTAGGACGATACGAGGGTGGGGGCGGGAAGGTTGCGAGACTCACCCGCCGCCGGCGTCCTCCGGTCGAACCGCGGCCAATGTAGAGCTGGATTCGCGGGGCGCGGAGATCAGGGCCCGGGCGCGTTCCGCCACGCGGTCCAGCAGCTCCGCGAGGTGCGCGCGGTGGCGGTCCGCGGCGCGCCGCTGCATCCCGCGCGCGGCCAGGAGCGAGCCGCCGGCCCACGCCACCGCCGCGGCGATCACGCCCAGCGACGGGTCGCCACCCGCCGCGGCCACGGCACCGAAGCCGCCGATCAGCGCCGACGCCACGCCCGCGCCCAGGTGGTCCGACGCGACGGAGGCCAGCGACTCCGTGGCGCGCAGCGTCGTCTCCCCGTCCACCGCCGTCACGGTGAGGGTGATGGCGCGCGGAGGCCGGGGATGCCCGGGCGCGCCGGAGGTCCAGGTGAAGCCGCGGCCCAGCACCGTGGCCTGACCCGCCATCCCCGTCGCGGCGCGGATCGCCTCCACCAGCGCATCGAACTCCGTCGCGGGGACCTCGCCCGGCACCACGCGCTCCAGGCCGAGGGAGGTGGATGACGCCGCCATCCCGCCGCCCCGCGACGCCGCCGCGAGCTCCGCGGCGGCCTGGCGCACGTAGCGTGGCTCGATGCCGGCCTCGTCCGCGATCTGCTGCAGGTCCGTGAGCGTCGGGGACGTCGGCGGCTCGGCGGTGCCCTGCAGCTCCGCCGCGCGGCGGAGGATGCGCTCCGTTTCCGCGTCGGCGTAGCGCCGGTCGGCTGGATCGGATGCGTGGCTCATGGACATCCACGGTTGGATGAGCGATCCCGGCCGCCGCAGACGGGCCCGGCTCGCACGCGGCGAGGGACCGCGGGAGGGTCAGTACGCGGGGAGCAGCGCGCCGGCGGCGGCCGGGTTCGTGGGCTGGCCCAGGTGGGTGAGCGCATGGGCCAGCACCGGGTCCTCGCCGGCGGCCAGCTGGGCTGCGGTGGGCAGGAGGACGGTGTCGGGCGCCACGCCCACGCCTTCCAGGTTCCCGCCGTCGGCCATCACCAGCTGCGCATCGGTTACGAAGACGCCGTAGACGACCACGCGCTCCACCCCCATCTCCATCTGCTCCATCCGCCCGCGGGAGACGGCGCCGGCGGTGCGGTCGCCAAAGACCTGGGCGCGGCCGGTGAGCTGCGCCACGCGGGCCAGGATCTCCGCCGCGGAGGCGGTGCGGCTGTCCACCAGCACCAGCATCTCCCCCGTGTACGCGGCGGCGGCGGTGCCAGGCGCCACCATCGGGGTTTCGCGGCGCCGTTCGCGCAGGGTACCCACCACCACGCGCTCGGCGCTCAGCCCGCCCAGCAGCAACAGGAGCGTTTCCGGCGGCCCGCCGCCGTTGCCGCGCAGGTCCAGCACCAGCGCGCGGCTGCCGTGGGCCCGGCGCAGCCCGTCGCGGATCTGCTCGTCGGAGGTGTGGAACGTGCGCAGCTGCCACACCAGCACGTCGCCCAAGCGGGCAAAGCGCGGGCGCTCCTCGTCCACGGCGTTCTGCTCTTCGCGGATCAGGCTCTGCAGGTCCGGGCCGCCGCCGGCCACCAGGTCGATCACGCGCGAGCGGCGCCGCACCCGCGCCGCCAGGTCCAGCTGGCGCGGCTCGCCGCCGGGCGCGCGCATCACCACGCGCAGCCCCGGCTGCGGGCGAAGCGAGCGGAACACGTACCACATGGACCACAGGTTGGCGCGGGTGGGGGTGTGCCCGTTCACCGAGATCACCTGGTCGCCCGGGCGCACGCCCTGGCGCGCGGCGTCGCTCTCCGGGTCCACGCGCGAGACGAAGGCGGAGTCGCCCACCATCAGCATCTCCCACCCGTAGCGCGACTCCACCGTCTGCCGGGGCGGCACGAAGAAGGTGTGCGAATCCCCCATCTCCATGGTGAACGCGGCGATGGCGGAGAACATGTCGGCCAGGGAGGTGGCGCCGCGGATGATGGAGTTGGCGTGGGCGGCGCGCGCGTCCAGGTCCACGCCCTTGAGCGCGGGGTCGTAGAACCGCTCCTCGATGCGCGCGCGCACCTGCCGCAGCATGGTGCGCGCGCGGTCGCGGTCGTGCGCCGCCGTCTGCGCCCGCAGCGCCGGCGCGAGCAGCACCAGCGCCAGGAACGCCGCCAGGGCGCCGCGGTGGATTGAACGACGGGTCATCGGGACGCGGGACGGATCAGAGCGCCGGGAGAATGCGTGGCCATGGGAAAGCGGCGGAAACGTATGGCGGTCACGACGGTCGGGCAATCACGCCGAATCCGCGAATACAGTCATCATTCCCCAAGCTGCAGGACAGGCCTTCTGCCGGATCGGATATCAGCCGGCCGGCGGGTCCGCGGCGGGCCGGGCGCGGCGGAAGGGGGCGAGTACGGCGGCCCGGTTGCGGCTGATCATCGTCGCGCCGATGCCGACCACCGCGAGGGTGCCCCCCATGACGGCCCACCAGAAGCCGAAGCCGGGCACACGCGTCGCCACCTCCGCGACTGCCGCGGCGCACAGGCCCACGTACGACCCCGTCATCCACGCGTAGTGGTGCTCTACCCAGTTGGCCGGCTTGCGGCGATAGGCGGGGACGATGCCGCCCACCACCGTCACCAGGCTCGCGATGGCGGCGGCGTGAAAGGGGCCGAAGCCGCCGAACAGCCGGTAGATCATCAGCGCCGTGACGTTGAGCGCCAGCATGCTGCCCACGTAGATCCACCCGATGCGCCGGTGGCTGCGCGTGCCCTTGCGCCGCAGCAGCACCGCCGCCCCGGAGACCAGCGCGACCAGCGCGCACCCCGTATGGAACAAGCCGAGAGCGTTCATACCCCCGCCGTACGTGCGGCGCGGCCGGATCGTTTCGGGCGGATGCGGATCGCCCCTACGTCAGCCAGCCGAACAGCGCTAACCGGCTCGTCACCGACCCCAGGCCGCTACGGGTGAAGTGGAGCGGGCGCGGCTTCTCCCCGGTTCTCCTGGAGCCACCGCGCGTGCTGGCGGATCTCGGGGCCGGCGCTTCCCTCGTTGAAGCCGTGCTCCTCACCCAGCTGCCGCGCGCGCGACGCCCATTCCGAGCTGCCCGCCGCGTCGCCGGTGGCGTGCAGGACCCGGGCGTGAACGCAAACGGCGTTGAAGGCATTGGGTGGGTCCCACTTCGCCAGCTCGCCCAGGTTCTCCATCGCGGCGGTGCTGTCGGCCAGCGCCTCGCGCGGGTTGCCGCGGCCCAGGAGCGCCCACGCGCGGTTGCAGTGAAGGATGGCGACGTGCTGCGGCAGCCCCCGCCCGTCGATCAGGGGAAGCGCATCGTCCAGCAGGCCGATGGCGCGGTCCAGCGCCTCCACGGAGAGCGGTTCGCAGCGCAGCATCACCGCGGCCATGTCGCTCAGCGTGATCCCCAGCTCCACCGTCGCCCCGGCGGTGCGGGCGAGCCGTGCCTTCTCGTCGAGCACGCCGAGCGCCCGGTCCTGGTCGTCCAGCTCGCTTTCCACCACCGCGGCGGCGTGCAGCGCGCGCAGGCGCAGCGGGTCGGAGTCGATCATCGCGGCGATCTCGCGGAGCTCGTGCGTAAGGCTCCGCACGTCGGCGGCCGGGGCGGTCTGCGACTGCTGCCACTGGTCCACCTCGGCCAGCAGGACCTCCAGACGGGCCAGCGGGCTGTTGGTGCCGGCAAGGAGCCGCCGCGCCTCGGCGAGCTGCTTCTGTCCATCGACTCCCGGAAGAAAGCTCCACCGGGCGTGGACGAACGCCGCCGCGGCAAACTGCCGGGCCTGCACGAAGGCCTCCGCGGCGGCCGCGAAGGCCGAGGCCGCGCGCCCCGCGTGGCTCGCCGCCTCGGCGGAGGTGGCGAGGTCCGACTGGCTGGCCCGCAGGGAACTGAGGCCCAGCGTCCGCCACGCCTCGCCCAGGGCCAGGGGGTCGCCCGCGCGAGTGGCGGCCTCGACCGCCCGCTCCCCCCAGCTCAGCGCCGCGTCGCGCAGGTGTTCCCCCGTCCGTGCCCAGCGTTCGTGGCAGGCCACCGCCAGGGCCGTGCGCAGCTCCGCGACGAGCGCTGGCTCCGTCGCCGGAACTTCGGCGAGCAGCGCCGTGAGGGTGTCGATGCGTGGCTCCGAGGGGCGGCGCATGCTGGTGAACCAGGCAAGGTACACCCCCGCCCGGCCCGCCAGCAGCGGGTCGGTGGGCTGCTCGGCGCGCTGCGCGACCGCGACCAGGTTGGGATAGTCGCGCTCCACCGCGTCCAGCCCCTGCCGGATCCCGGGGCCGTACCGCTCGGCGTACGCCGCCCCCGCGCGCGCGGCAAAGGTGGCGGCAAAGCGGGTCCAGGTACCGCAGGTCTGCGCGTCCGCACAGTCGCGCCGCAGCTCCGCGCAGCGCCGGCGCACCTCCACGGGCTCGCGGTAGTGGCTGCGCCCTTCGTTTTCGCTCCGCACCACCAGCGCGGCGTCCACGAGCGCCGTGAGCAGCGCCTGGGTGGGCCGGTCGCCAGCGGGAATGGACGCGATTCCGGCGACCGCCTCGTCGTCCAGGGGGCCCGCCGCCACGCTCAGCTGCAGCGCCAGCGCCCGGCAGTGGCGGTCGAGCAGCGCAAGGCTCCAGTCGATGGTGGCGGCCAGGGACCGATGGCGCGGGTGCAGGTCCGGGCGTGACGAGGCCAGAAACGCCGAGCTTTCGTTGATCCCCCGTTCAATCTCCTCCAGCGTGCGTTCCACCGCCGCCGCCAGTTCCAGCCCCAGCGGCAGGCCGCCCACCGCCTCGCAGATGCGGTTGGCCGCCAGCACGTTTTCTTCGGAAAGCCGGAAGCTGGAGTGGCGGGCCTTTCGCCGTCGCGCGAACAGGCGCAGCGCGGGCCCGGGGTCGCGCAGGATGGTGGCCGGGTCCCGGTGTGCGGGGTGCGAGGGAAACACGTCGACCTCCAGCACCCGCTCGGTCCCCACGTTCAGCTCCACCCGGCTGGTGACGATCACCCGCACGAGCGGGTTCACCTGCGCCCAGCGGCTGATGAGCGGCGCTGCCCGTCCGGCCACCTGCTCTACGTTGTCGATGATCAGCACGGTGCGGGCGTCCAGCAGCCGAAGGGCGTTTGTCACGGATTCGACCGGCGAGTCGCGCCCCACCAGCGGCATGCCCAGCCCCTGGGTAGCGACCGCGACGGCCAGGGCCTGATCGACGGCCTGCGGGGCCAGGCTGCGCACCTCCACCGCTTCCATGGAGACAAAGGCCGTGCGCAGGTGTGCCAGCCTGCCGAGCGCCGCCCGCGCGACGGTCGTCTTGCCCACGCCGCCCGGCCCGTGCAGGCACAGAAAGCTCTGCTCGCAGCACATCACGAACTTCACCACCTCCTCGATCTCGTTTTCGCGGCCCTCGACGGCGGACTCGTCCAGGGCGTTGGGGTGGCGCGTGATGGGCGGTGCGGGGGCCGGAGGCGCAGCGGCAGCGGTGGTGGCGGCCTTCCTCCTCCGCCGCAGCCGGCGGTTGTCTAAGATGAGCAGCGCCGCCAGCAGCGCCAGAAAGAGGACGGTGCCCTCCGGCCACAGGTACTGGCGTAGCGACGCGCTCTGCGGGTTCGAAAGCCATTTGACCAGCCAGCCCAGGCTGGCGAAGATGAAGGCGGCGGAAAGCTCGAACGCGAGCTTTATGGGGGTGAAGACGTCTCTGAGCTCCGGGGGCATGCCCCCCTTTCCGCCGGGTTCCATGGAATCGGCCATGATGTCCTCCGCATGAAGGCTTCCGCCCCTCGCATCCCATCCGCCCGTAAAGGTTCACCGCTCCGGATTCTAAAGGGTCAGCGGGCGCAGTCCAGAAGCTTCTTTCGCGTTCAGGAGCTCGTCCTTTCCGTGAAGCCAGAGAGGCGCGCTCGCAGCCGGAATGCCGGCTGTGGTGCGGGGGCGATGCCGGGTGTGGACGACGGGGTGCCGGCGGACCCCTTTCACGGACAGTGGCGGCGAGGAACACTCGGTCGTGGCGGCGATCACGCCGGGAGAGAGCCAGCCCCCGCCAGGAGAGCACACCGCGATGAGCGTGGCCGGTGGGGGTGCGCCGGCGCGAACTCGTCGCCAGGGAAGATGGTCGTCCCCTACGTCAGCCAGCCGAACAGCGCCCGCGCCGCCGCCGGCCACGCCGCGAAGAGCGCGAACGAGCCCACCGCCGAGCCCAGGCTGATCATCCGGTAGATGGAGCCCGTGTAGACGGAGCAGATGGCGCTGAACGCCGCGTGCGCCGCCAGCACGCCGGCCGTGTGCACCAGGATCGAGACCCACAGCGGCGCGCCCGTAGTCGACGCGCGGACCAGGAGCGCCGTGTATCCGCCCCAGATCACCAGCGGCGCCACGCACACGGCCATGTTCGAGAGGATGTACGCGTCCGAGGGCGGGTCGTCCTCGATCCGCAGGCGGCGCTGGAGGACGTACATCAGCCACGCGGCCAGCAGCAGCACGCCCCACAGCACCCCGAAGGCGCGGGTGAGCTCCCACAGCAGCCCCCAGCGCCGCACGGGGAGGAGCATGGCCGCGATCACCACCAGGATCATCACGTTCCACACCACGCCCCAGCGGATGCTCTCGGCGCCTTCGTCCCGGGTCACGAGCGGTTCATGGGGGCTCGGTGGAAGGAGATGCGCCGCCTCGGCAGCCCCGGCAGGGGGCCGGGCGTCGAGGCGGCGCGGGCTTCAGGCCAGGAACTCCACCCGGCCGGACTGGATGTGGTAGTACGCGGGGACGATGCGCACCCGCTGGCCCAGCGCGGGGCCGATAAGCGGCGAACTTGGCAGCCGCTCCGCAATCAGCCGCGAGTGGCGGCGGGTGGTGTTCTCCAGCCGGTCGCCAGACTCGCCACGGGCGGCGGCCACGGCGGGGCTGATTCCGTCCACCAGGGCCTGCATGCTTCCCGGTGCCCGGCTCCCCGCGTCCGTGACCTCGATGGCCGTCCGCACCGCGCCGCAGCGCTCGTGGCCCAGCACCACCACCAGCGGCGTACGCAGCACCTCCACGCCGAACTCGATGCTCCCCATGGCGGCGCTGTCCAGCACGTGCGCGGCGGTGCGGATCACCAGCAACTCGCCGTGCCCCTGGTCAAAGACGCGCTCCACCGGCACCCGCGAGTCCACGCAGGCAAAGATGGTGGCGATGGGCGTCTGCCCCTGCGCCATCTCCATCCGCCGCGCCTCGTCCAGCCGGAACCGAAGCGGCTGGCCGTCCACGTAGCGTGCGTTCCCCGCGCGCAGCCGCTCCAGCGCCTCGTCCGGGTTGCGCGCGGGTGTGGAGGGAGGGAGCACCGCCGGCCCGCCGCCCGTCGTCGTGCTGCATGCGGCCAGTGAGACGGCGGCCGCGCCAAGGCCGGCGCGGTGCAGGAAGGTGCGGCGGGAGAGATCGTCGCCCATCTGATTACCTCCTTCTAAAGGGAACCTGGGGGGATTTCTCCGGAAGAATAGGCGTGTTCGTTGGATCGGGAAAAGGATTTCGTTCGTGGCGGGCTCCTCGTCCTCATCCACCCAAAGAATGGGCATCACGCAGAGTTAGCAGAGTCAGCAGAGTTTTCTCGTTGCGTTCCCGCCCCCTCCGTGCGAATCCCGGGGGAACGGAACGAGAAAACTTGACTCTGCTGACTCTGATTACTCTGCGGAAGGCCAATCTTCTTTTCTGAACGCGAGGCACTTTACGGCGCGAGGGCGATGTCGGCGTGGTTCACGGGGGCGCGGGCGAACACCTTTTCCCACACGGCCACGGAAAGGAGCACGCCGGCGGCGGCGGCGATCAGGCCCGCGGGCGGCAGCCACGCGGCGGTAAAGGCAAGAAGGCCCAGCGCCGCGGCGCCCACCACGTGGCACGCCGGCACCTCGTCGCAGATGGCCCAGCGAAAGAGGGCCAGCCCCGCCAGAAAGAGCGCCGGGCCGCCCAGCACGGCGATGAGCGTGGCCGGCTCGGCGTGGCCGGTGGGGTGCGCCAGCGCGAACTCGTCGCCCACGGCGGACAGGACGATCCCGGCCACCACCACCACGTGCACCTGGGTGTACGCCAGCCGCGCCACCGCGCCGCTATCGTCCGTGCTGGCGATGCGCTGGCTGGCGCGCACGGCGCTGGTGTCGAAGTACAGCCACCACATGGCCAGGCTCCCCGTGGCCGCGGCGATGAAGGTGGCGATGTTGGCCGGCGTCCACGCCAGCTCGCTGAAGGTGGCGCCCGTCACCAGCACCGACTCGCCCAGGGCGATGATGATGAACAGCCCGCACCGCTCGGCAAAGTGGTGCCCCTCCACGTGCCAGTCGCCCGTCGTCGACCGCCCCAGCCCCGGCGTCCAGTAGCCGATGGACGGCGCGCCGAACTCCATCACCAGCGCCAGCGCCCACAGCCCCAGCCGCAGCCCGTCGTGCACCATCGCCCCGGCGATCCAGAACACGGCGGCGCCGCTCAGCCACGCCAGGATGCGCTGAAAGTTGCGGCGCTGCACCGGGTCCCCGCTGCCGCGAAAGACCCAGAGGGTGAACGAGGTGCGGCCCAGCTGCATGAGCACGTACGCGCCGGCAAAGGCGGCGGCGCGCTCGCCAAAGGCGCTGGGGATGGACGCGGAGACGATCAACCCCACCAGCGTGAGCGCCAGCAGCATCAGGCGCACGGGAAGGGTCTCGGGATCCAGCCAGTTGGTCATCCACGAGGTGTAGATCCACACGCACCACACGGCCAGCAGCAGCAGCCCCGTCTCCACCGCGCCGGCGGGGCTGAAGTGCTCGATCAGCCGGTGCGAGAGCTGGGTGACGGCCAGCACGAACACCAGGTCGAAGAACAGCTCGATGAACGTCACCCGCCCGTGCTCGTGCGCCGCGTGCCTGCGGACCAGCCTTGACCTGTGGATCATGCCGCGTCCTCGTTGCTCGATTCGTTGTGAGCAGTCTGCCACCCGCCAGCGGTTCCCGGGGCCGCATCATGCCCCGCCGGGAGCTGTCGTTTCAGGAAAAAGTGGTAGTCCGTCGGTCCACCCAGCATTCCCAGATCCACGACGCGGTCCGAGTGGCTCACCAGCTCCCAGCCCTCCTCTCCCAACCGGTTCAGGAGCTGGACGACGGAATCCTGAATGTCAACTTCGTACGGATTTGTGGAGATTTCGATCTTATGGCCGTTGAGATGGAATACCGCGAATCTCCTGTCATCGAAGCTGGTCGGAGAGTAGTTGCGGCTGCCTACGCTGGCGCGGACGTGCAGATATTCCCACCGGATCATCGTGCATCCTTGACGGAGTTCGTTGGTCGTGTCACCGCTCAGCGCGACAGGCGGTAGCGGACGACCTCGTGGTCGTTGCGGTTGGTGGCGAACAGGTCGTCGCGGTCGTTGAAGGTGATGCCGAACGGGTTCAGGTCGCCGCCGAACTCCTCGATGAAGCGGCCGTCCGCGCTGAACACGTGGATGCCGCCCATCATATCGCTCACGAACACGCGGCCGCGGCCGTCGATGGCCAGCCCCTGCGGCGCGCGCATCCCCGGCTCGCCGGGCTTGCTCCGCCCGCCGAAGCGGTCGCGGAAGCGCCCGCTGGCGTCCAGGTGGTAGACCTCGCCCGTCCAGCGGTCCATCACGTACACGTCGCCCGTCCCCGCCACGGCCACGCGCACGGGGGCGGCGTCCTCGTCGATCGCCTCGCGGGTGTTGATGGTGCGCAGCACGCGGCCGTCGGCGCCCAGGTGCGTCACCTGGTGCATGCCGCTGACGGTCCACAGGCTGCCGTCCAGCGCCAGCGCCACGTCGTCGAAGCTGGCGCCGGAGGGGCGCCGCACCTCGCCCAGGGCGCGGCCGGTGGCGCCCTCGTAGCGGCGGATGCGGCCGGACTGCACCACGTACACGGTGCCGCCGCGGTCCGCCTCCAGGTCCAGCAGCGGCATTCGCGTGTCCGCCATCCACTGCGTAACGAAGGTGCCGGCGGAATCGAACACCTGCACCCGGCCGCCCGTGTACTCGGCCACGTAGATGCGCCCCGCGCCGTCCGTCGCCACGCTGCGCGCGTCCTCGAAGCGCCCCGCGCCCGTCCCCTCGCTGCCGAAGCGCAGCACCGGCTCGGCGAACGGGGGCGGGCCGGCGGGCTCCTCCACCAGGGGCGCGGCCGGCGACGGGGTAGCGGGTGCGGTCTGCACGGGGGGGGCGGGCGGCTCCGCACGTTTGCCCGTCGCGAGCAGCCCCACCCCGGCGGCCACGACCGTCAGGATGATGGCGGCGGTCACGCCGGCGGCGCGGGAGCGCGCGGGCTCGAACGGCGAGCGCGGGGCCTCGGGGGCGGCGGTGCCCGACGTCGCCGTCGAGGCCGCAAAGCCGCCGTGCTGGCCGGCCTCCAGCCGTTCGACGGCGTACTTGGCCTCCGCCAGCCCCACCCCGAAGCGCTCGCGGTACTCCTTGATCGCGCCGATCTTGCTCCCTGCCCTCAGCTGCCGCAGCACCTCGGCAATGGCGTCGGCGTGGCGCTCGTGCTGGGCGGCGGCCTGCACGCTGCCGCCGCGCTCCGTAAGCAGCACGCCGGCGCCGCAGTAGGTGCAGCGAGTGACGGTCGCGTGTTCGGGCGGAATGTCCAGCGGCGCGGAGCAGGTGGGGCAGCGCAGGGCAGCGGGCATGGCCGTCGGATGAGATCGGGAGACGTGCGGCGGGGTTTCGCGGCGGATGCCGCAGGTGCGCACAAGGATGCGCACCGCCGCACGATCACGCAACGAAATCCGGAAAAACGTGCAGCGGGGAAAGGGCGGAGCGGGGAAGGGAGCCGGCCGGAGAGAAAGCGGCGGACAGGCAGGGAGGCCCGTCCGCCGTTCACGTTTCAGCGGAAACCGCTTCCGGCGGAAAGATTCTGCCGCCCAGCGTAAAGATTCTTCGGTCGGCGCCAGGCTTTCCAGCGGGACGGAGAGCGCCGCGCGGCGCCTCCCTCAGAATGACACTTTCGCCGGATCTACGCGTCGCACGCGTCGGGGGAGCCGGTGGCGGCGAAGAAGTACGACGCGCTGCCCACGTTGCCCTCGGCGGCCTGCACGGCATCCACCACCAGCTCGTAGTTGCCGGCGCCGGGCGGAAGCGCGATCGGCGCATCCGTGCCGAAGGTGCTGGTCGCCTGAAAGGTGAGCGGCGCCTCGGCGGTGAAGTCGCCGCCGACGGCACGCAGGCGGGCGTGCACGCGGAACTCCTCCGGCAGCCAGGCGGAGGTCGGAGTGTCGGCGATCTTGCAGCCGCACATCATCGCCACCCACGCCGTTACGGTGACCGACCCCGCCGGCACGGCGGCGACGTCGGGCGCCAGGATCTGCACGTTCAGGCCGGGGATCACCAGCACCACGCCCGGCTCCCGGTCCAGGTGCACGCCGGGGGTGAGCCACATCTGCTGCTTTACCCCGTGCCCGTTGGGGATGCCATCGGAAAGCGTGGTGGCGGAGAACTCCACCAGCGTGGGCCGGTGCAGGTCCAGCGTGGCCAGCAGCCCCGCGGTGGACTGGCCCGCGGGCGCGGAGAGCCACTGCACCGTGTCGCCCGCGGCGCGGGGCGTCACGATCACCTCGCGCGACGCGCCGGGGGTGAAGGTGGTGGAGAGGTTTCCGGAGCCGCCCGTGGCGATCCGCTGCGCCAGGATCTCGCCCGTGACCACCTCACGCAGGGTCACCAGCGAGTAGCCGCCGTCCGGCCCGATGAACTTGCCGCCCTTCGCCTGCACGCGCACCAGCACTCGTGTCTCCATCGTGTGCTTTCCTGTGGATGTGTGACGGGGAGAAAAGGCGAATCCGTGGGGCTGGATCAGTGCCACGTGGCCAGCCCCACGGCGGCCGAAAGAAGGTCCTTCGGTC
>DASQBH010001250.1:0-5357 GCA_035635315.1 Longimicrobium sp. | reverse complement strand
TGGGCCGCCATGGCGCGCGAGTCGGCGCACCAGACGGCCACGCCGCTCTCGTCGCTGGCCGGGCGGGTGGAGATCCTGCGGCTGCCGGACGAGGACCGCGAGGAGATGGCCTCGCTCCCAGCGGTCGCGGGGGAGATGGAGGCGGACCTGGACCGGCTGGAGAAGGTGGCGCGCCGGTTCGAGTGGATCGGCCGCCCCGTGCAGACGGAGGCGGTGGACGTGCGCACCATGCTGCGGGTGCTGGAGCGCTACGTCCGCGTGCGCCTGCCGCAGCTGGGGCGCACGGTGGAGCTTTCGGTGGACGTGGCCGAGGGAACGCCGCCGGTGCTGGGGAACTCCATCCTGCTGGAGTGGGCGCTGGAGAACCTGGTCAAGAACGCGCTCGACGCGCTGGCGGGCTCCGGCGGCACCATCTGCATCGAGGCCGAGGCGCCGGGCGAGCGCCACGTGGAGATCCGGGTGATCGACGACGGCCCCGGCGTGTCGCACGCCGTCCGCGCCACCATCTTCGAGCCCGGCGTGACCACCAAGAAGGGCGGATGGGGGGTGGGGCTTTCCCTGGCGCGGCGCATCGTCGAAGACGTGCACGGCGGCAAGCTCAAGCTGGAGCCCTCGGAGCGCGGCGCGCGCTTCGTGATGGTGCTTCCCTGCGCCCCCGAGCCCCAGGCCGCCGAGCGCGTCGGCCGCCTGCCGTGGGACCGGCTGGCCGCGCGCCGCGTGCGGACGGGCGGGGACGAAGCGGGTGGGAGCGGCGCGCGGAGCTGAACCCGGAGTACGCGGGAGGTTGGCGCTCCGGACGGGCTGGCACGGGATGGTGGGCGCCCCCCTCCCCGGCCCTCCCCCACAAACTGCGTGGGGGAGGGAGGTGCGACGCACCTTCCGATGCGCGATCGAAGTGTATACCCTCTCCCGCTTGCGGGAGAGGGTGCGAGCCTAAGCGAGCGGGTGAGGGCACCCCGCGGGCGCAGTGCATGCCTGTCGTCACGCTCCGGTCCCGCGGCAACACGAACCTCCCCCAGCAGTTTGGGGGAGGTGGGCGAGGTTTACGAGCCCGGAGGGGGCGTCTGTCGGCGCGCCGTGGAATCCGGGATCACGAAGAGCAAGATATCCGACGTAGATGTCGTTCGACCTTTCGCACCTGAACCCGGAGCAGCGCGAAGCGGCCTCGCACTTCGAGGGGCCGCTGCTGGTGCTGGCCGGCGCGGGCTCCGGCAAGACGCGCGTGCTCACGACGCGCATCGCCTGGCTGGTGGAGGAGATGGGGGTGGATCCCGGGAGCATCCTGGCCCTCACCTTCACCAACAAGGCCGCCGGCGAGATGCGCGACCGCGTCCGCAAGATCCTGGGGCGCGAGCCCACGGGAATGTGGATCGGCACCTTCCACTCCATCGGTGTGCGCATCCTGCGCCGCGACGCGCAGCGGCTGGGGTGGAGCCCCGGCTTCAGCGTGTACGACGCGGACGACGCGGACGCGCTCACCAAGCGCATCATCCGCGACACGCTGCAGCTGGACCCCAAGAAGTGGACCCCGCGCGCCGTGCACGGCGCCATCTCGTCCGCCAAGAACGAGCTGACGGGGCCCGACACCTACGCCGAGCGCGCGCTGGACCCGTTCGAGAAGGTGGTGGCGCAGGTCTACCCGCTCTACCAGAAGGCGCTGCGGGACGCGAACGCGTTCGACTTCGACGACCTGCTCGTCAAGCCGGTGCAGCTGTTCCGCGACAACGAGCGCGTGCTGCGGCGGTACCAGGACCGCTTTCGCTTCATCCTGGTGGACGAGTACCAGGACACCAACCGCGCGCAGTACGTCTTCCTCCGCCAGCTGGCCGAGGAGCACCGCAACCTGTTCGTGGTGGGCGACGACGACCAGTCCATCTACGGCTGGCGCGGCGCCGACATCCGCAACATCCTGGACTTCGAAAAAGACTTCCAGGACTCCAAGATCGTAAAGCTGGAGCAGAACTACCGCTCCACGCAGATCATCCTGGACGCGGCCAACCGCGTCATCGAGCAGAACGTGCACCGCAAGGGCAAAACGCTGCGCACCGACCACGTCGGCGGCGAGCGCATCACCCTCGTGGAAGCCGCGGACGAATCGGACGAGTCGCAGTGGATCGCGGAAGAGATCCGCGGGCGACTGGCGGACAGCCCGTCGCTGGCGCTGCGCAACTTCGTGGTCCTGTACCGCACCAACTCGCAGTCGCGGTCGGTCGAAGAGGCACTGCGGCGCGAGCGGATGGCGTACCGGGTGATCGGCGGCACGCGCTTCTACGAGCGCCGCGAGGTCAAGGACGCGCTCGCCTATCTCCGTCTTGTCGCGAATCCCGCCGCGGACGAGGCGTTCCTGCGCATCGTCAACGTCCCCAAGCGGGGGATCGGCGACACCACGGTGGCGCGGCTGGCGGAGCACGCGGCGGCACGCGGCGTCCCGCTGCTGACGGCGGCGGAGCAGGCGGGGGCGATCGACGGCCTCCGCGGCGGCGCGGCCAAGGCGCTGCCGGAGCTGGCGGCCCTCATCCGCAAGTACGCCGCGCTGGCTTCCACTGGCGGGATGGGGCTGGACGTCCTGCTCCGCGAGCTGGTGATGGAGAGCGGCCTGGTGGAAGCCCTCAAGGCGGAGGGGACGGAGGGGAAGGACCGGATCGAGAACCTGGAGGAGCTGGTGAACGGCGCGGCCGAGGTGCAGCGCCGGCTGGAGGAGGAAGATCCGGACCTGATGATGGAGCTGGAGGCGGTGGGCGAGGACGAGAGCGCGCGGCCGCTGGACGTGTTCCTGGGCCACGTGGCCCTCGTGGCCGACATCGACCAGCACGACCCCCAGGCCGACGCCGTGTCGATGATGACGCTGCACAACGCCAAGGGGCTGGAGTTCCCCTTCGTCTTCATCGCCGGGCTGGAGGACGGGCTGTTTCCCCTGATGCGCGCCTACGACGAGCCGGCGGACCTGGAGGAGGAGCGCCGCCTGTTCTACGTCGGCGTCACCCGGGCGGAGCGCAAGCTGTACCTGACGCACGCCAGGCGGCGGCGCCGCGGCGCGCAGTTCATGGACAGCACGCCCTCGCCGTTCCTGGAATCCGTGCCGGAGGAGCTCACGGAGGCGCGGCGGACGGAGCGCGCCTCGTTCTCCCAGCCGTGGCGGTCGTCCAGCCCGTACACCACGCGCCGCGAGCGGCTGTTCGGGGGCGTGCCGTCGTGGAAGGCGCCCGCCTCAACCCCCTCGCGCCGCGGGGCGGACGAGGACGAGACGTACCAGGTGGACTACTCCGATTCGCAGGACCTGCCGTCCATGCGCAAGGGCTCGCGGGTGCGGCACCCGTCGTTCGGCGCGGGGACGGTGATGGAGCTTTCCGGCCACGGCAGCGACGTCAAGGCGGCCATCGAGTTCGACAACGTGGGCCGCAAGACGGTGGTGCTGAAGTACGCCAACCTGGAGCCGGAGTGGGAATGATGTCGATGATCCGGTCCGGGGGAAGGATGATGATGCACCGGTTCGCCCGCGCGATCGCCGCGGCGGGGCTCGCCGTGCTGCTGGCGGTGATCCCGTCCGCGGCGGCGCAGGTGTCCCCGCCCGTCCCCGCCCGCGGCGCGGAGGCCGCCGCGGCCGAGGCGAAGGACACGCGCGAGCTGGTGATCCTGGTGCACGGAATGGGACGCTCGCCCGCGTCCATGTGGATCCTGGCGCGGCGGCTGGAGGCGGACGGGTACCGCGTGGTGAACTTCGGCTACCGCAGCACCCGCGGCTCCGTCGCCGAGCTGGGCGCGCGGCTGGGCCGGCGCGCGGCGGAGCGGACCGGCGGCGCGCCGCGGGTGCACTTCGTGGGGCACAGCCTGGGGACGGTCATCATCCGCTCCATGCTGGCGCAGGCGCCGCCGGAGCGCGTGGGACGCGTGGTCATGCTCGCGCCCCCCAACCAGGGCGCGGCGTCTGCGGACCGCTGGGCCCCGATGCTGGGCGGGGTGATGCCACACATCCGCGAGCTGCGCACGACACCGCAGTCCACGGCGCGGACGCTGCCGCTGCCGAAGGGTGTGGACGTGGGGATCATCGCGGGCTCGCGCGACCACAAGGTGCGCGTGGCGGAGACGCGCCTCGACGGCGCCCGCGACCACCTCGTCATCCGCAGCTTTCACAGCTGGATGATGAACCGCTCCGACGTGCACCGCCACATCGTCACCTTCCTGCGCCACGGCCGCTTTTCGCCCGCCAGGCCGTCCGGCGACGGTGGCTGACCCGTGTCCGCCACCCTCCGCGAGTTCCGGGACCAGGACTACGGCGTGGTAGTACGGCTGTGGCGCGACGCCGGCCTGACGGTCAAGCCGTCCGACACCCCGCCCGAGTTGCGGAAGCTGATCGACCGGAATCCCGGGCTGTTCCTGGTGGCGGAGGAGGGTGGATCGATTTGCGGCACCGTGATCGGCGCGTGGGACGGGCGGCGCGCCTGGATCTACCACCTCGCCGTGCTCCCGGCGCTGCAGGGCCGCGGGATCGGGCGGATGCTGATGGAGGAGCTGGAGCGCCGCCTGCGCACGGTCGGCGCGACCAAGCTGAACCTGCTGGTGGAGCGGGACAACGCGTCCGTCGCCGACTTCTACCGCACCCTCGGCTATGCCCCCGACGAGCTGCTGTTCATGACGAAGGGGCTTACCCCCGACCCTGCCGCTTGACCCCGAATTCCCGCTCCACGTCCTGACGCTGGTGGAGAACGCGCACGATTTCGACTTCATCAACGTGAAGACGCCAAAAGATCGTATGATGTCCGTGAGGAAACCCTCGTAGCCCCTCCTGAAGATCCGCCCGCGAGCGTCCCATCAATGGCTTATCGGCGATCAGGTACATCACACGGTGGAGGTCAATCACCAGCCGGTGGCCGAACTCCGGATTTCCTGTCTCGCGATCGAGGTATTCCGAGGCCTCCGCGATGTCCAGCAGGGCCCGCTCTGAGAGGTAAAGATCTCTCATACTGTCATGCCGCGGCGCGACTTAAGCCGGGCGAATGCCTCATCGAGGGGGACGCGCCTGCCATTGTCCAGATCATCGATTCCCTTCTGGATCTCTCCGCGCAACGCCTCGAGACGAGCTGCGTACTGTTGGTCTTCCTGTGACAGCGCGCGCATGGCGTTGCGCACAACCTCGTCAGCCGACTCGTACTCGCCGGACTCGACTCTTTCCTCGACCAGACGCTCGGTCTCGGGATGCAGTGGGAGGGGCATTGCGGTACTCCCTGGATGAACGTGGGCTCCGGATTCCAATCGTAAGGAACTGGCCGCATCTTGTCAATCGCGTCCATTTTCCGTCGCCGCTGGCACGGTTTTCGGACGACGAGAAAAGGCCGGCGGCTCGCGAGGAGCCGCCGGCC
>DASQBH010001249.1:0-5167 GCA_035635315.1 Longimicrobium sp. | reverse complement strand
GGTGCTCGAGAAGTTCGAATGGGTGGCGCAGCCGCGCCCGCATTGGCCGCAGTAGTGACAGGCGGCGCGGCCGTTGTGCGGCCGGGTGATGATCGACATGCGGGCCGGCACGACCGGAATCTTCAGCTTGTCGCAGGCCTGCTTGATCACCAGCTCGTAGTGGCGCGGCTTGGGCGGCGGCAGGAAGTGGCCGTCCGGCTCGTTGTGCAGGCCGGTCTGGGCGGCGTGGTTGGTGCCGAAGATGCCGACGAACTGATCGAGCTTGTCGTAGTACGGCTTCATGTCGTCGTAGGTGATCGGCCAGTCGTCGCCGAACCCGTCGATCGATTTGCCGCGGAAGTCGTCCGGGCCGAAGCGCAGCGAGATGCGGCCCCAGTGGTTGGTGCGCCCGCCCAGCATCCGCGCGCGCCACCAGTCGAAGCGCGTTCCCGCCGCGCGCGTGTACGGCTCGCCCTCGATCTCCCACCCGCCCACGCACGCGTCGAACTCGCCGAACGGCCGCTCGGGCGTGGCCGCGCCGCGCCGGGGCGTGTCGTACGGCCACTTGAGCATGGCGCTGTCGGTGTAGATGTTCCACGGGCCGCCCGCCTCCAGCATCACCACGCTCGCGCCGGCCCGGGTGAGCTCGTACGCCGCCATCCCGCCCCCCGCCCCGGAGCCCACGATGCACACGTCGAACGTCCCT
The DNA here is from genome assembly GCA_035635315.1 of Longimicrobium sp. GTDB lineage: Bacteria > Gemmatimonadota > Gemmatimonadetes > Longimicrobiales > Longimicrobiaceae > Longimicrobium. Next base: position 4,482 of record DASQBH010001249.1, on the reverse strand, counting down.
GGATCGCGGCGGATGGCTGCCATGGGCGGGTTTCGGTGGATGGGGTGCGCTGGATGGACGCGCCCGCGGCGGGCGAGGAGCGCCCGACAGGCGGGGTGCGGTGCGGCCGGAACGGGAAGGATGCTCCGAAGATGATAGCACGTCGCGGCCGTGGCGCAACGACCGCGATCAGGAGCCCGCGTCCGGTCCTCGAAAGCCACGCGAAAAACGCGGAGGGCGCGGAGGAGAAGCCTTCTCCCCGCGCCCTGCGTGTCCCGGCGCGCACCGGCCGTGGATCATCCGCCCACGATGGTGCGCAGCAGGGGGGTGATCCAGAAGAACAGGACGTTGCGCAGCTGGGGCACCTCGGAGCTGATCAGCGCCAGCAGCGGCACGATCCCCATCAGCACCGCGTTCACGATGAAGGTGCGGTCCCAGGTCACGCGCCCCGGGTCGGTCTTGGCGATGCGGCTGAGGATCTCGTTGCGGTTCATGTCCGTCATCACGTACAGCAGCGCGCCCACCGTTCCCAGCAGGATGAGCGCGAACACCGCCTTGACGATGCTCTGCGGCTCGAACGGATAGCAGGAGAGCAGGACGGTGGTGAGCAGCAGCGAGACGAACAGGAACAGGGCCAGCTTGCGCATCTGCTCCAGCACCCACTCCACGTAGTCCACCACCTGCACCGCCGCGAACTCCTCCGCGGCTCGCAGCCACAGGCGCAGCCGGTCCGGATAGCTGCGGCGGATGATCATCCCCGTGTCGGGAACCGTCGCGCCGCCCTTCTTCACCTCGTCGGCCAGGGCGTGGATCTGCGGCGTCTCGGGCTCCTCGGCCCAGAACTGCTGGAGCACCGCGTCCAGCGCCAGGTACGGCCGGGCGACGTCGTCTACCTCCTCGCAGGGCCGCCGCCCCGTCCTGAACGTTGCGCCGAAGCCCCGGAACGTGGTGACGGCGGCGGGAAGATCCTTTTTCTTGTCCAGCAGGTCCAGCCGCTCCAGGTCGTTGTGGGCATACGCGGTCAGCCGCTCCAGGTGCCGGAGCTGCGCCGCCGTCATCGAAGACAGGATCTGGCACGAGGGCGCATCGATCAGCGAAAGCCGGGTGAGCTGTGACACGTGGGCGGGCAGCCGCTCGAACGCGGTCACCAGGGGGGTGGTGCCCACCTCCACCAGGCAGCGCTGCAGGGCACGCCACACGGCCAGCAGCCGGTACACGGCCCACGCGGTCGCCACCAGCGAGCCCACGATCAGCAGCCGCAGCAGCAGGTCGAACACGGCGGTTCCGGCCACCATCTCCAGCGGCGGGCGAAAATGGACCATCAGGATCCAGGCGAGCCCCAGGATCACCGCGATCAGCAGCATTCCCCGCCAGTCCGCCACCATCAGAAAGAGCCGGTTGCGGGCGTCGTTCACGGCCTTCACGACCGGATAGCTGAGGGTGGAGAGTCCGCGGGACTGCCAGGGCTGCTCTTCCCGCGCCGCCGCGGCGGGCCTTCCGCTCAGGGCGTCCTCCACCCGCGCGTCCACCTGGCTCAGGCAGGCCGCCTCGAACGCGGTGAGCTCGCGCAGCTGGTGGATGCGGGCCAGGTGCCACGTGCACCAGGCGGCGAAGCCGATACCGCCCACGATCAGCGGGAGGATGGGAGAAACCCCGCCGTCCAGCTGGGCCACGCGGTGCAGGTACAGCACGAACTCCGCGTCGGGCATGTCGCGCACCTTCTGGTAGAAGCGCATGGTGAGGAAGAGAAACCCTCCCCCCAGCACCAGCACGCCCGCGCGCCCCGCGATCTCCAGGTGCCACAGCCACCGCTGCCCGCGCCGGCCCTGCCAGTGCCTGCCGAACGCGTACGCCCACCCGTCCAGGCGCGCCGTCCAGATGATGCGCAGCGCGGCGGCAAGCTCCAGGAACAGCACCACCCACGCGGCCGCCAGAAGAAGCCAGGTTCCCCGCCGCACCAGCGGCGCCGCGGGGAACGCGGACACCTCCAGCGAACGCCTCACCAGCAGCGCCGGCGGTCCAAAAACGCCGCCCAGCGCCACGATGCGCAGCGCGCGGTACAGGTGCCCCTGCAGGCGCAGCGACTCGCACCGGACGACGCTCGCCACGTGCTCGACAACCGGCCTCCTCTCCTGGACCGAGGCCCTGGCGTCCTTTCCGGCGAGCAAGCACAGCCCGGCCATCAGCAGCGCAACGAGGCTCACCGCGGCCACCGTAAAGAACTCCGGCCGCGCGCGTCCGCCGCCGGGTCCGGCTGCCCCGGCCGCCGCCGCCGGCCGCACGTACCCGCACGGCGTGGGCGCGGCCGCGGCCAGGGGAAGGAACGACCGCGAGCCCACCGCGGTGATCCACACCCTGGGCACCCAGCCGCCGCCGGCCAGCTCCCCGGCGTACTCCGCCAGCAGGTCGGGCCGGCCCAGGTGCAGCAGCACCGCGTTGTGCACGCCCTGCGCGCCTTCGTTGGTGAACGGCAGGCGGTGGCGCTCTCCCGGGGGCAGCTGCAGCCACTGGCTCTGCAGAAAGAGCGGGTAGGTGGAGACGACCAGGCTGCCCCGCAGTGTGCGGTTGTGCTCCGGCGCAAGAAAGAGCGAGTTCCCCTCGAAGGTGAACACCTGCGCGTCCGTCACCCGCTTTCGCACTTCCGTGGCCAGGAACAGCTTGTCGCGCACGTCCGACGCCAGCACGCCCACCGCCCGCACGTCGTGCCGCGCCAGCGTGTGCCCGATCTCGGTGAGCGCCGCTTCCAGCATGGGAAGCGTGAGCTCGGACTGCACCGGCGGGCTTTCCAGCGGCCGGGCGCGGTCGGAAAGGTCCACCGGAACACCGGGCTGGGGGGGCCCGGCCCCGGGGATCCCTGGTTGCGGCGGCGCCGGCGCGGAAGGGCGCCGCGCGTACTCCGAGCGCAGGCGGGAGATGTTCATGGGGAACGGCACTTCCAGAAAGCGGGTGTCGTCCTCTTCCCCTTCCCTGAACCGGCACCGGGCGCCCGCGGCCCGGCCGCCGCTGTCGGAAGGCACCGCGTTGCGCCCGTAGGTAGACCCCTCGCGCAGGATGGCCACCTGCTCGCGGCGGATGCCCATCGGCTGCAGCACGCGCCAGAAGAGCGCTTCCAGGAGCGCATCGTCCGGGTGCACGGTGGCGGAGAAGGCGATGCGCACGACGGTGTCGCCGGCAAGCGGGACCTCGGTGGAGTCCTGCAGGATGGCGAGGTTCTCCAGGTTGGTCGCCGAGCCGCTGAGCACGTCCACCGCGGTCGCGGCCGGGATCCACGTCTCCAGGGCGGCGCGCAGCGAGAACGACGAGCCGGAGAACGCCGGCCCCACGATGCGCACACGGCGCCGGAGCGAATCGTCCGCCGTCCACCGCCCCGTCACCGCCAGCAGCGAGTCCCGCTCGCGCAGCGCGCGCAGCAGCGCCGGCCGGTGCACCCCGCGCGTAGGCACTTCGCCCACGAAGTAGAGCAGGTGCAGGCGAACGGTGGAATCCGCCCGCAGCGAATCCGGATCGATCTTCCGGAAAAGCATGACCCCCGGCCACGCCTCGCGCACGGGCACACCACCCTCGGTCCGCGCCGTGTCGGCCACGGTGCCCCACGGCATCCAGAAGCGGTCGGTGACGTACCCCGCCCGCTCGTAGGCGCGGCGGATGGCCTCCACGTACGAGTCGTAGGCCCAGTCCAGGTGCGAGTCCACCGGGTCCGGCACCGTGGCGATCAGCACGTCCAGCCGGTACCTGAACCGGCCGCGGGCGCTCGCGGCATCCGCCCCGGACCCCGAGTTTCCGGGCGCGGTGCCCCGCGTCGGGGCGGCGGGGCGCGCGGCCCCCTGGGCCGCGGCGGAGGTGTCACCCAGGAACTCGGCCAGCAGCGCGGCGCCGCTCACCACGCGTGGGGGCGTGGCGGACCGCGGCGTCTGCGTGGCCGTGGTGGTCTGCGCGGCGGCCGGCTGGGGCGGTGGCGGAGCGGGCGTGGGCGGGCGGAACACGGCGCCGGCCATCAGCACCCCTCCGGCCGCCAGAACGGTGGGCCAACGGCTCTCCATGCCTCACCTCCGGAAATGACGGAGACCTGCCGTGGGAGCAAAGCGAACGCGGAGATTCCGCCCCCCCGGAGCCGAAGGGGCGGACGATACTCGTTGGATGGCCGGCACGGGCGCTTTTCCCCCCTTGAGCGCGGACCGGAACGTCGGCCACTGCATCAGGTACGCCGCGCCGGCGGACCGATGCGGCGTCGACGGAAGTGCTTTTCGCGTCTGCGGATACGGCTGCCGTAGCCGGCGGCACCGCGCGCGGGGTTTACGGGAACATCGGTAGATGGGGCGCAAATGCCGCGGACGGAGCGCCACACTCTGCATCGAGCCCGGGCCGGTGCGGGACGACGCGAGAGGACGCTTCATGGTGAACCCGCTGGATTCCTCCCGCCCCGCCGCTTACCTTTCGCGGCGTCCCCCTGCCCCGCCCTTCCTCCTCCCTCTTCACGCTCCCGGCGCATGATCTCCCGCCGCC
>DASQBH010001248.1:0-2392 GCA_035635315.1 Longimicrobium sp. | reverse complement strand
TAGCAACACCCCCTCCAGCCCGGTGTGCGCGTTCGTAGAACGGCGTCGCGCATCAGGAGCCTGGCCTCCGCTCCCATAGAATGGGGGGTTGAGGATCGACCGTCTCATAAAGCGGCGGCTGGTCCAGTTGCACGCTCCATCGTCCGTTCTCGTTCTTGCGGAAGAGGCCGGTAAAGGCGGCGTCCACGGCGCGGCCTCCTTCGAGTCTCGCTTCCTGGAGCACATACCGGCACCGCAAAGCACCCCGCCCGGCGGGACGGCAGCGCAGGCTGAGCACGACCGGGTCCTGAAAGACCCCGACGTCGGCGGGAATGTCCAGGACCCTCCGGTGGCTGTGCGGGTGCACCTGTTCCACTTCGTCGCGGCTGGGCCAGCGCGCTTCTGGTGCGTCCGCGTCAGTGAACTGGAGGAACACGTGACTCAGGCTCTCGAAGCGCATCCGGATCTGGATTCCTGCGACTTCCCGGGTTTCCCGTGTCACCGTCATGTACCAGGTCCGGCCGGTCGTGCGCTCCGTCTGCCGCTGTGCGTGCGTCGTGCGGATCATCTCCGCCGCGGCCGCGCGCACCTCGTCCGGCAGGCCGATCGTGGTGATCACCCGCTCCGTGTGGGCCACGCCCGCCTCGAAGTCCCCAGAATGCCAGACCAGCATCTCCAGGCTGACGGATTGATACCGCCGGGCCGAGTGGCCGTGGCCGTGGATGGAGAGCATGAGCGAGTTGTCGGGCGACCTCCATTGGCCGTGATGCCGGTCTACGGGAAAGTACAGCGGAAAGCGGTCGTGGCTGATGCGGACGGTGTCCGTGTCCCTGGGCAGGCTCAACTGGCGCAGTGCGGCGTCCAGCTCGCGCGGCTGCGGAACGCGGGCGGCGACGGCTGGTCCCGGGACCAGGGCCAGGCTGAGCACGGCCCCCAGGCCAATTCCGCGCAGGCGCATCGTGAGCATCCGCATCATTTCCGTTCATCGTCGTTTCCAACCGGCCTGGATGTTCGATCCATGGATAGTTACCTGCCGTCGATCCGCGGCGGAAGGGCCGCGTTCGCCCCCGCCTGACGCGAACGCCGCCGCTCGCGCGAGTGCGTCCGAAGCGATACTCTGTTCACCATGCAGAGCCTGGACGTGGTGGTGATCGGGGGAGGGCAGGCGGGGCTGGCCGTGGGCTACTACCTGCGGCGGACGGAGCTGTCGTGGGCCATCCTGGACGCGCAGCCGGGCCCGGGCGGTGCCTGGCCGCGCGCGTGGGACAGCCTGCGCCTGTTCTCGCCCGCGCGCTTCAGCTCGCTCCCCGGCTGGCTGATGCCCGGCGGCACGGACGACTATCCTCCGCGCGACGCGGCGGTGGAGTACCTGGCGCAGTACGAGGCGCGCTACGGCTTTCCCGTCGAGCGGCCGGTGCACGTCCGCGCCGTCCGCCGCGCGGAGGGCGGCTTTCTGCTGGACACGGACCGCGGCGAACGGCGCGCGGCCGCCGTCGTCAGCGCGACGGGAAGCTGGGCGCGGCCGTACGTTCCCGACGTTCCCGGGCGCGGCGCGTTCCGCGGCATTCAGCTGCACTCCGCGGAGTACCGCTCGCCGGACGACCTGGCGGGAAGGCGCGTGCTGGTGGTGGGCGGGGGCAATTCCGGCGCGCAGATCCTGGCGGAGCTCTCCCTGGCCGCCGACATCACCTGGGTCACGCTGGCGGATCCCACCTTTCTCCCCGACCACGTGGACGGCCGCTACCTCTTTGACCAGGCGACGGAGCTGTACCGGGCGAAGAAGGAGGGCCGCCCGCCGCCGCCCGTGGCGGATCTGGGCGACATCGTGATGGTGCCGCCCGTGCGCCAGGCGCGCGACCGCGGCGTGCTGCGCGCCGTGCGCCCGTTCGTGCGGATGACGGAGCGCGGCGTGGTGTGGCCGGACGGACGGGAAGAAGCGGTGGATGCGGTCGTGTGGTGCACGGGATTCCGCCCCGCGCTGGAGCACCTGCGGCCGCTGGGCGTGGTGGAGGCGGACGGCCGGGTGCGGGTGGAGGGGACGCGCTCCGTTCGCGAGCCGATGCTCTGGCTGGTAGGCTACGGCAACTGGACGGGATTCGCCTCCGCCACGCTCATCGGCGTGGGGCGCAGCGCGCGCGCCACGGTGGACCAAGTGGCCGCGGCGCTGCGGCCGGCGGCATCGAACGAAAGGGAAGGGCAGGGCGGATGAAGGCGCGCAGGCCGACGAAGGAGGAGCTTCTCGCCGCGGGCGGGCGGACGCTGCCGGACGTGATCGCGCCGGGGCTGCGGGTGCTGTTCTGCGGGATCAATCCCGGGCTGTACACGGCGGCCGTGGGGCACCACTTCGCGCGGCCGGGAAACCGCTTCTGGAAGGCGCTGCACGAGGGCGGGTTCACCCCGCGGCTGCTGGACC
>DASQBH010001247.1:0-2864 GCA_035635315.1 Longimicrobium sp. | reverse complement strand
GGGCCGACGCAGCCCGCCGCGGACGCTCCGGGGCAGGGAAGGAGCAGGCCGTGGGTCCCGCTGGCGGGGCTGCTGCTGCTGATCGTCGTCGCGGCGGCGGTTGCGGCGCGGCGGATGCGCGCCGGCGCGCGCGTGCTTCCGGTGGCGGGGGTGAGCGCGCGGCTGCGAATGGACTCGCCCGCGCGCGTGGCCGTGGAAGGCGCGCCTTTCGGGGACGCACGCCTGCGCTTCCGGATGAATCCTGGACGTACCTCGGCGCGGGTTGCCGCCGTGGGTCCGCTCTTCGTTGCAAAGGAGGTTACGGGTGACTGACGACGTCTCGCTGGCCGACCTGCTGGGGTTCGAGGAGCGCATCGCCGAGCCGCTGCGCCAGCGGGTGCGCGCCCTGGCGGAGCGGTGGCCGCTGCCCGGCAGGCTGCGGTCGGCCGCAGTGGACCAGGTGGTGGAGCGCGTGCGCGACCGGCTGTCCCCGCGCCTGTACCGGGTGCTGGCCGCCGCGTGGCGCCATCACCCCGCCTGCAAGGAGTACTGCGACACGGAAAAGCATCCGCCCGGCGAGGTGAACACGCTGGAGCTGGCGGAGCACAAGGTGGAGTGGGCGTGCGAGCCGGTGGTGGAGGTGGTCGCGGACGGGCTCGAGGCCGCGGGAGCCGGCCGGCTGGCGTCGCTGGACTTCGAGGTGGAGGTGGTCGCGAAGATCCACGCCGGCGTGCTGACCATCCAGGACGCGCGCTTCATCAAGATGGAGGCGGTGAGCCTTACCCTGGTGGCGCGGATGAACGTGGAGGCGTTCTCCATCGTCAAGTTCGAGGTTCCGGTCCCCCTGCCGGGGACGATCCGGTTCGGCGAGCACGGCGAGCCCATCTGCCCGCCCGCCGAGCCCGCCGAAGCCCCGGCCGCCGCGCCCACGCAGATCGCCGTGCCCGCCATCATGGAGGCGCCGCCTTCCGTCGCCGATCCCTCGCCGGTGTGAGCGGCAGGGCGCGCTGTCGCCGCCGGGCTCGTCCGGAGCGAATGAATTCGCGGCAACAACGTCACACAGTCCGCCTGCGCGGACTCGGCGGCCCGGCCGTGTGCGGCATCCAGTGCACCTGCGCGTCCGCAACCAGGGGGCGCCGCAGGCCCGGGGCGCGGATCAGGTCTCGAGGGGACCGAGAGTAGACTCCGCAACTGCGCCGGCCAGATCGGCGCCTCGCGGAGCACCCTTCAGGTTGTGATACCAGACGCATTGATTCACTGTGCACAGGCGGAGCAAAGCGATGACTTCCTGAGGGAGCGCCGCGACGTACCGTCGTTCACCCCGCAAGCCGCGCGCGACCGAAGGACCTCCTTTCCGAACCGCGGGGCCGGCTCCAAGGCCATGGAGCCAGCCCCGCGGTCTTGCTGGCGAGGTCCTTCGGTCGCGCGCAGGCGATCGAGGTCCGGGTGGTTACGTGCGGCGCTCCCTCAGGAAGTCAGCATTCGGAATGCACACGAGATTCCGGGAATCGATATGAGACGCTGTCATTGGGGCGCGGCAGGTACATCTGTGCCCATCTGATGGAACAGATGTGTCCGGCGTGCCGTCGGTCGCACAGGTGGACGGGTCCCGTATCTTTCAACCCGCCAACAAGATAATTCAAGTCATTCTTTGGGGCCCGGGACTTGCTCGCGGCCGTGGCAATCCGCTGGACCCTCCATCATCCCTCATGGGGAGCATCGAATGCGTACAATCTTGTCCACGCTTGCACTCGCCGCCATTCTCGCGTTCGCCGCGCCCGCCGCGGCGCAGACCCCGGCGCCGCAGCCGGGCCAACGCGTGACGCTGATTCTCTTGCGGCGACAGCCGGTGGAGGGGGTCACGGGACGGGAGGTCCGCGGTACGCTGGTGGCAGCCGACTCGACCACGCTCTCGGTAGAGCTGAGCCCCGGCGCCACTCCGGTTCTCGTGCCGCGGGCCGCGGTGCAGAAGACGTACGTGAGTCTCGGCGTGCCGAACCGGGGAACGAGCGCGGGGCTGGGCGCCGCCGCAGGCATCGGTACCGGGGTGGCGGCCAGCCTTACGTACTTGAATGACGACACCCGCTCCACCGGCGAGAACCTGATGATCGGCGTGGTGGGCGGCGCGCTGGGCGGAGCGTTGGCTGGCGCGTTGTTCCCGCGTGAGCGCTGGAGCGATGCGCCCACGCCGGGCGGCATCTCCATCGCCCCCACCATGACGTCCAATTCGCCCGGACTGGCGGTGAGCATCCGGTTCTGAGCGGATTCGGGGGGATAGGTCCATCTCCCCCAACTCCCGCCCTGGAATCACAAGAGCCCGCCGGGATCGTTCACCGGCGGGCTCTGCTGTCGGTTGTGCTGTCGCTGGTTGCTGCAAAGATGCTCGGGCTGCCGGGTTCTGCCGAGTTCACGCAGCCGCGGGTTGCACCCGCCGGGAACAGCTTGCGAGGGTCGAGATCCTGCCGCCCAGCGTAGAGATTCTTCGGTCGGCGCCAGGCTCTCCAGCCGAAAGCAGAGTCTCGCGCGGCGCCTCCCTCAGAATGACAGTTACGCCCTCACACCCTCACACCCTCACACCCTCACACCAGCCCGTACACAGGCCGCAGCTTCCCCTCGAGGTACCGCAGCAGCGGCTCGTGGCTCAGCGGCCGGCCGGTGGCGCGCTCGCAGAGCTCGGGGGCGGTGTAGCGCCGGCCGTGGGCGTGCACGTGCGAGCGCAGCCACCCCAGCAGCCCCCCCAGCTCGCCGCGGCGCAGCTGGTCGTCCAGGTCGGGAAGGTCCGCGTGCAGCGCGTCCCACAGCTGCGCCGCGTACAGGTTGCCCAGCGTGTAGGTGGGAAAGTAGCCGATGGCGCCCATGGACCAGTGGATGTCCTGCAGCACCCC
>DASQBH010001246.1:0-2213 GCA_035635315.1 Longimicrobium sp. | reverse complement strand
CGCCTCTTCCACGCCTGCAGAGGTTTAGCAACACCCTCTCAGGAATCACGTTTCGGGCAGTGCATCGGCGTAAGGGAGCGCTCCTCACGCGCGTGCCAGCTGCTGCCCCGGCGCTCCCTCCCGCGCATCGGCCGCGCCGCCGCCGAGCACGGCCTCGCATTCCGCCACCATCCGCTCCACGCTGAACCGCTCGCCGACGCGCCGCAGCGCCGCGTCCGCGTGGGCGTGGACGGCGGCCGGATCGTCGCGCAGCAGCACCGCGACTTCGCGCAGGGCGTCGGCGAGCGCATCCGCGTCGTCCGGCGGAACGATCCAGCCGGCGGACGATCCGTCCTCATCCACCCCGATCGCCGTGCGCACGCCGCTCACGTCGGTGGCGATGACGGGCGTGCCGACGGACATCGCCTCCAGCATCACGTTCGCCATCCCCTCGTTGCGGCTGCTGAGGATGAACGCGCCGCACCCCGCCAGCACCTCCGGCACGTCGTCGCGGTGCCCCAGCCAGTGCACGCCGTCCGCGATCCCCAGTTCCCGCGCGTGTTCCCGCAGCCGCGGCATCTCCGGTCCGTCGCCGGCGATCACCAGGCGAGCGCCCGGCAGCCGCGCCCGCGCGAACGCATCCAGCAGTACGTCGAAACCCTTTCGGTGCGCCACGTGCCCTGCCGCGCCGATCAGCAGCGCATCCGCATCCACCCCGACCTGCGTCCTCAGCCGGTGCGCGGCGCGGGCACGATCGATCGCGCCGCACTCGATCCCGTTCAGCACGACGTGCACGCGGTCCGCCGGAAACCAGGCGGCGTGCGCCCGCCACGCGTCCGCGATCTCGGGCGCGTTGACGATCAGCGCGTCCACCCGGCGGCGGATGCCGAGGCGTTCGTCCCACCGCCGCGGCACGCGCACGATGCCCAGCCGCACGACCACGCGCGGAACCCGCGCGCGCCGCGCCGCCCACGCGCCCCAGAACCCGCTGCGCCACGACGTGAGCAGCACCGCGTCCGGCCGCTCGCGCCGCAGCCACCGAGCGAACCGCACCGCGCGCGGCAGGTCCACCCCCGCGCCCGGCCGCGCGTGCGATACGCGGATGCCGGCGTCCTCCATCCGCCGCGCCACTTCCCCGCCCCGCCGGCACGACACGACCACGTCGTGCCCGCGGCGTGCGAGCCCCCGCGCCAGCGTCAGCATCCACTTCTCGTTGCCGCCCCACACTCGCGCGGCGTTGTGGATCACCAGCTTCATGCGGATCTGCGTGGATGCGCGGGATGGGGACGAGGACGCGCCGAGCGTCACCCGCCGCGCATTATACCGCGGCCGGCGGCGTTCGCTAAGGATTTTTTCCGGGAGGAGGGATCAGCCGTGGAGGGGGAAAGAGGCTGATCGCGAGTCCGCCCCAAGGGGAATGATCGCGAGTCCGCCCCAGGAGGGAACGATCGCGAGTCCGCCCCAGAGCGAATGAATTCGCCGCTGGAACATCGCAAAGTCCGCCTGCGCGGACTGTAGCCGCGGCATTGGGGTGTGGCGACAAACCACGAGGAGCAGAAGGTAGATTCCTCGGAATGACAATCGAGGATGTGCGGACGCAGCCCCGCGCAGTTTGCGGGGCTTCCCGCTTTTCCAGCCGCGGGTTCACCCGCCCGGGGACGATGCCGGCGGTCATGCCCTGCACACCCGGTCGCGCGCCCGGTTGCGGACGCGCAGGTGCATGGGACGCCGCACACCCCCTGGCCGCCGAGTCCGCGCAGGCGGACTGTGTGACGTTGTTGCCGCGAATTCATTCGCTCCGCTGGGATCCGGCTGAGTCACGCCACGGCTGCGGCACCGGATCCGGATGCACGCCGGGGCAGCCACTCGGTGGTGGCTGCCCCGGTTTCGAGGCCTGCGATCAGCCAGCCTCTACACGGCGGGCTGCCCGGATTTTCAACTTTCGCCGCCGGCCGGCGCCGGGCAGTTGATCTCCGTACAGCCGCGCTCGGAGATGCAGGCGTCCACCGCGGAGGGGTCGCATTCCGGCGACGCGCCGCCCTTGGTGCAGCCGCGCGCCGTCTCGCAGTTCAGCGCGGCCGAGGGGCAGTTGGTGCCCTCCGTGGGCCGGCACTCGGCGATCTCGCTGCAGCCGCGCGCCGACGCGCAGGCGTCCACCGCCGAGCACTCCGTGTCCTGCTGCCCCGTGGGCCTGCCCTGCCGGCCGTGCACCGTGCCGAACCGGATGGCCCCCG
>DASQBH010001245.1:0-4823 GCA_035635315.1 Longimicrobium sp. | reverse complement strand
CGGCCTGCGGCCCCTGGGGGCGCTGCTGGGGCCGGAGGGCGCGCCGGGAGCCCGCATCTGGTATCGCGAGCTCCAGGGGCCGGGGGAGTTGCGCTTCCGGGTCTCCGCCGAAGACGGACGGATGCTGGCGTCCGCCGTGCTGGACGGCGCCGGCGCGCGGCTGGGGCGCCGCCCGGGCGGCCTGCGCGAGCTGGGCGCCGCGTCCGTGCTGGTGCTGCCGCCGGACGAGCAGTACCTGGTGGAAACGGGGCGCACGTACTTCCGCGGCCTGGCCTTCGACCAGCTGCGCCGCCTGCAGTTCGACTTGGAGACCATGGGACTGGATGCCACCCGCGACCGCATCTTCATGGTCGCCGTGCGCCACCCCGACGGCGCCACGGAGGTGCTGGAGGCGCACGGCCGGGACGACGCGGCGGAGGCGGACCTCATCCGCCGGCTGATGCAGACGATCCGCGGGGCCGATCCGGACGTCATCGAGAACCACAACCTGCACGGCTTCGACCTCCCCTTCCTGCATCAGCGCGCGCGGCGGCTGAGCGTGCCCCTGGTCCTGGGCCGGGTGGAGTGGGCGGGGCTGCGCGAGCGCTCCGCCATGCGCGGCACGGCGGTCGACGGCGAGAGCGGGCGGCGTGTGCGCTACGTGGCGCCGGGGCGCGAGCTGATCGACACGATGGACGCCGTGCAGCGCTACGACTTCGCCACGCGCGAGCTGCCGGGGCACGGGCTCAAGGCCGTCGCGCGGCACCTGGGCGTGGCGGCGCCGGACCGCGAGTACGTCCCCGGCGCGCAGATCTTCACCATCTACCGCACCGACCCCGAGCGCATCCGCCGCTACGCGGAAGACGACGTGGAGGAGGTCGCCGCCATCTCGCGCCTGCTGGGCGGCGCCGCGTTCGCGCTGGCGCACATGGCCCCGCGGCGCTACGAGCGGCTGGCGGACGCCGGCCCCGCCACGGGCGTCATCGACCCCCTGCTGGTGCGCGCTTACCTGCGCGCCGGCGCCGCCCTCCCCGCCCACCAGCCCAGCGACGGCACCCCGCACAGCGGCGCGGCGCTGCACCTGTTTGCCACCGGCGTGGCGTGGCGCGTGGTCAAGGCCGACGTAGCCAGCCTGTACCCGTCGCTCATGCGCGCCTACCGCATCGGCCCGGCGCGCGACCACCTGGGCGCGCTGCTGGCGCTGGTCGACCGGCTGGTGGAGCAGCGGCTGGCGGCCAAGGCGCGCGGGCGCGAGGCGCCCCCCGGCTCCCCGGAGCGCCACACCAACGAGGCGGTGTCGGCGGCGATGAAGCTGGTCGTCAACTCCGCGTACGGCTACCTGGCGGCGGGGGGCGAGCTGACGCGCTTTGCCGACGTGCACGCCGCCAACGAGGTCACGCGCCGCGGCCGCGAGACGCTGGGCTTCATGTGCCGCGAGCTGGCCGCGCGCGGGGTTACGCTGCTGGAGGCGGATACGGACGGCGTGTACTTCGCCGTGCCGGAGGACTGGACGGAGGAGGACGAGCGGCGCGTCGTCGCGGAGGTCGCCGCGCTGCTGCCGCCGCTGGTGCAGCTGGAGTTCGAGGGGCGGTACGCGGCCATGCTCTCGCACGAGCCCAAGAACTACGCGCTGCTGGGATACGACGGCACGCTGCTGCTCAAGGGCGTCGCCTTTCGCTCCAGCCGCGCGGAGCCGTACGGCGAGACCTTTCTGCGCGCCGCCCTCCTGCGCCTGTTCGCGGCGGACGTCACCGGCGTGCGCGACACGTACCTCGCCACGCTGGACGGCCTGCGCCGCCGCGAGCTGCCCACCTACGACGTTTCGTCGCGCGTGCGGCTGACCAAGACGCCGGCGAAGTACGCGGAGACGCGCGAGTCGCGGCGCGAGTTCGCGTACGAGGCGCTGCTGGCCAGCGGCCGCACGTCCTGGCGCGTGGGCGAGCGGGTCCGCGTCTACCGCACCCGCTCCGGGGGCGGCGCCGTGGTCCCCTCGGCGGACGAGGACGCCGCCGGCCGCGCCGCCGACCCGCGGGACTACGACGTGGACCACTACGCCCGCGTGCTGCGCGACACCTACGCCGCGCGCCTGGCCCGCGCCTTTACCCCCGCCGACTTCGCCGCCGTCTTCGCCGAACCCGACCAGCTCTCCCTCTTCGCCCCCCCGACGGCGGCCATGCGGCCGGTGCTGGACACACGCCCGAGCCAGGCGACCTACGTCGAGTCCGGCGACGATCCCGGCGCGCACCTCGCTGAACAGCCCGCTCGCCGGGAAGCGTAGAGGCCAGACGGGCGGAGCTCTCCCTGGCCTCCCCCGACGGCTTCGCGCGGATGCTTTCCGTGGCTGTTATACCGCTTCCCTGGATCCTGCGGGCATTCCGAACCCGACTTCGCGAATGAGGGAGCGCCGCGCCTTACCATCCAGACCTGGACCGCCTGCGCGCGACCGTAAGGACCTCGCCCGCCGTGCGGAAACCGGATTCATGACGGGCTCTCATATCAGCTCAGGAAGTCGCGCGTTTCTGCCTGCGCACACCGAATCGAGGAATCGGAGCATCACGCCCCGACAGAGGCCCCTACGGGGTAGATGCCGCGCCCCCATCCACCGCGAAAACCCCCGGGTTTCGCTCCGATTAAGCCGTCGCCCGGCGGCGTTCATAATCGGACAGTGATCGCCTTGCGCGTTTTGCGCCAGACGGTTTCATTTTGGGAAATCCCCTGCCGCTGTCGTGGTGCTCGTCCCTCGCCTTCCCACTCACAATCCAATGCCGTTGATCCACCGTGGGCGCTCGCTGCGCCTGCTTGCGGGTGCCGTCCTGGCTCCCGTCGCGCTCCTTGTCGTCGCATTCGCCGCCCGCGCGAACCCCGCCGGCCCCCTGGCCAGCGTTCTGCCGGTGGCCTTCCACCCCGCCGAGCGGGACGGGTCGCACCCGGCGAAGGGTGGGACGAGCGCAAGTGCCGCCGCCAGCATGCCGGTGACGGTGCAGCTGGCCGACCTGAACTCCGGCGAGACCATCGAGCGCAGCCAGTGCGTGACGGTGGCGACCGGGGTGCGCTCGGCGTACGAGTGCGGCGACCTGCGCATCGTGCACCCGCTCCCCGCGTTTCGCACCCACAACCAGGTGCGGGCGCCCGTGCTGCTGTACAACGGCCAGCACGCGCACCCAAAGCCCACGGTGTACGCCAACGTAACGCTCCCCGCCGGCGCGTCGGTGCCCACCAGCGTGCAGGCCAGCGTGGTGATCGCGGGAGCCACGGTGGCGACGGCCAGCTGGCCGGGCGGCGACTGGGCCCCCGGCGCCTCGCGCCGCGTGGCGCTGCAGTGGGACGGGCTGAGCACGGCCACGGGGCTGTATCCCTACACGCTGCAGGTCACCGCCAGCTACAGCGGCACGCAGGTGCCTTCTGCGGTGGTGGTTGACACGCTGGCAGTGGTGAACCGGTCGTCCAGCGCCTTCGGCGCGGGGTGGTGGCTTTCCGGAATGGAGGAGCTCGTTCCGTTCGGGGCGGGATTTCTGTGGGTGGGCGGCGACGGGAGCACGCGCTCCTTCGTCCCCGACGGAACCAACCGCTGGACGGCATTCAACCCCGCCGGGCCGCGCCACGAGCTGCTGCGGGCCACGAACCCCGCCACCGGGGTGACCTACTACCATCGTAAGCTGCAGGCGGGCGGCGAGGTGGTCTTTGACCTTGCGGGCAAGCACGTGGCCACCACCAACCGCGTGGGGCACAGCACCTGGTTCACCCCCAGCAACGGGCGGCTGGGGAGCATCAACCTGCCGGTGGCCGGCGGCGGATACCCCGCGTACATCTTTGGATACGACGCCGAGGGGCGGGTGGCGCACATCGAGGCGGCGGTGCAGAACGGCTCGTCGCGCGTGACGTACCTGGGACGGTTCGGGGCGGGCGACCGGCGGCTGGCCATGATCCAGGACCCTGACCAGCTGGGGGTCACCTTTGCGTACGACCCGGCGGTCACGCGGCGGATCAGCCACTACAACGACCGGCGGAACACCGGCACCTCGTTCACCTACGACGCGGCGGGCAAGATCTCGGGCACGCGCCTGTGGATGGGGAGCGTGGCGTCGGCCGCGGACCTGCTGCGCGGGTTCGAGGCGGGCGAGTCCAAGGGGGTCACGAGCTCGGTGGCGGTGGCGGACGTCTACACAAAGCTGGACGGCGCGCGCACCGACGTGGCGGACCACACCCTTCTGTGGCTCACCCACCGCGGCGCGCCCTCGCGCATTCGCGACGCGCTGGGCAACGAGACACAGATCCTTCGCGAGAGCGCTGTCTACCCGTCGCTCACCACGCGCACCATTGCGCCCAACGGCTATACGCAGCGGGCGGAGTACACCGGCCGCGGCGCCCTGCGGCGGCTGATCTCCGTCGATCCCCGCGGTGACGGCAGGACCGACACCACGACGTACGTATACCAGGACAACACCTGGCCTGACTTTCCCACCACCCTCATCCCGCCGGAGCGGGACAGCATCACCATCGCCTACCGCAACGACGGCAGCCGCGCCTGGCAGCGGGATGCGCTGGGGCGCACGGTGTACTTTCGCTACTACGAGACGGGGCCGCACAAGGGGCTGCTGCGCGCCACCGACACGCCGGAGACGCCGGCGGACTCCCTGGTCTACGATGGCGTGCTGGGCAACCTGTCGGGCACGCGCTCCCCGCTGGGCGTGTGGACGCTGCACGCGACGGACCTGATCGGGCAGCCCACGCAGGTCACCGGCACCATCGACGCGGCGGGGAACCAGCAGCACCAGTACACGTTCTTCGACGCCATGGGGCGCGACACGCTGGTGCGCGCCACGGGCCCGGCGCTGCCGTACACC
>DASQBH010001244.1:0-3037 GCA_035635315.1 Longimicrobium sp. | reverse complement strand
CCCTTGAGGAACAGCTTCTGCCCTTCGCGGCGGCAGAGCTTGCAGACGGGTCCGGTATAACGGGCCATGTTGGTCTAACCGTTTCGGTTGATGGTCTTCGTCGGCTTCGTCCCCCCGACGGTCGCGAGGGTTTACGCCATGAACTGCAAGTGCCTAGTGCCGAGTACCTAGTCCTGTGTGAACTAGGCACTTGGCACTAGGTACTTTCCCTCTCTTACACCCGGCGCTTCTTGGGCGGCCGGCAGCCGTTGTGCGGAATGGGCGTCACGTCGCGGATGCTGCGGATGCCCAGCCCGCTGGCGGCCAGCGCCTGGATGGCGCTCTCACGGCCGCTGCCGGGGCCCTGCACGTACACGTGCACGCGCTTCACGCCCAGCTGCAGCGCCTCGCGGGCGGCCTGCTCGGCGGCCACGGTGGCGGCGAACGGGGTGCTCTTCTTGGAGCCCTTGAACCCCGCCTTGCCGGCGCTTCCCCACACGACCGAGTTGCCGGCCATGTCGGTGATGCTCACCAGCGTGTTGTTGAAGGTCGCCTTTACGTGGGCGATGCCTTCGCTCTCGACGTGGCGCTTGGTCTTGGGGCGCCCCGCCTGCTTCGGCTTTGCCATGCGTGGTTCTCTTTCGTTGGTGCGCGGCCTACCGCGCCTCCGGTACGTCTCCCCGCCGGCACTTCCGGCGGAGTGGTCATCGGCGGCCGCGTGAGCAGCCGCCGATCACAAGAGAAAGTGCCTAGTGCCCAGTACCGAGTGCCCAGAGGACGAACCACTGGGCACTGGGAACTTGGCACTAGGAACTTCTCTTACTTCTTGCCCGGCTTCTTCTTGCCGGCGATGGCGCGGCGCGGGCCCTTCTTGGTGCGCGCATTGGTATGCGTGCGCTGGCCGCGAACCGGAAGACCACGGCGGTGACGCAGGCCGCGGTACGAGCCGATGTCCATCAGGCGCTTGATGTTGCGCGCGATCTCGGAGCGCAGCACGCCCTCCACGCGGATGTTCGCGTCGATGATGCGGCGCAGCTTGTTCACGTCCTCGTCGCTGAGGGCGTGCACGCGCGTGTCGGGGTTGATCCCCGCCTCGTTCAGAATGCGGCGCGACGTGGCGCGGCCGATCCCGAAGATGTAGGTAAGGCCGATCTCCGCGCGCTTCTCACGCGGCAGGTCGACACCTGCGATACGAGCCATCCTGCTGTTCTCCTGTTGCCGAGTCTGGGGGATTAGCCCTGGCGCTGCTTGTGGCGCGGGTTCTTCTTGCAGATGATGCGGATCACGCCCCGCCGCCGCACCACCTTGCAGTGCTCGCAGATCGGCTTTACGCTCGCGCGGACCTTCATGTTCGCCTCGCTGTATCCTGAATGAACAGAGCCTGAGAAACTAACCAGAATTACGCAATCCCGCAACCCCTTTCGGGTGCGGAAGTGCGTCGAACTACAGTGCCTGGTGCCTGGTGCCCAGTCTCAAGAGTACTGGGCACCTGGCACTTGGACCTGGGCACTTCCCTTTCAGATCGTCAGGATCCGCGGTCCGTCCGCCGTCACCGCCACCGTGTGCTCGAAGTGCGCGCTGACCTTGCGGTCCGCCGTCACCACCGTCCACCGGTCGGGAAGGGTGCGCACGCCGGCCGAGCCCAGGTTGAACATGGGCTCGATGGCCAGCACCATCCCCTCCAGCAGCTTGAGCCCCTTCCCCGCCGTGCCGAAGTTGGGCACCTGCGGCTCCTCGTGCGGCTGCCGGCCCACGCCGTGGCCCACCAGCTCGCGCACCACGCCGTAGCCGGCCCGGTCCGCCACCGCCTGGATGGCCGCGCCCATGTCGCCCAGCCGCCGGCCGGGGCGCGCCTCGTCGATCCCCGCCTGCAGCGCCGCCTGCGTGCGCTCCAGCAGCGCCTGCACCTCGGGCTCCACCGGCGGAATGGGAATCGAGATCGCCGCGTCCGCGTAGAAGCCCTCCAGCTTGACCCCGCAGTCCACGCTGACGACATCGCCCTCCCTGAGGACGCGTTTCGTCGACGGGATGCCGTGCACCACCTCGTGGTTCACGCTGGTGCACAGCGTCGCGGGAAAGCCGTACAGCCCCTTGAACGCCGGCTCGGCGCCGGGGTGCGAGCGGATGAAGTCCTCCGCCCAGCGGTCCAGCTGCGCCGTGGTCACCCCCGGCCGCACCTGCGCGGGGATCTGGCGGTACAGCTCGCCCAGGATGGCGCCCGCGCGGCCGATCGTGTCGATCTCCGCCGCCGACTTCAGGTGGATCACCGTCCCAGCAGCCCCAGGATCTCCGCCTGCACCGCGTCGATCGCCCCGTCACCGTCCACCGTGTGCACGGGAACGCCGGCCTGCCGGTAGTGGTCCACCAGCGGCGCCGTGCTCTGGCGATACACCTCAAGCCGGTGGCGCACCGTCTCTTCGCGGTCGTCCTCGCGCTGGATCACGCGGTCCGCGACCTCCGCCGGCGGCGGGTTGTGCTCCACGTGGTAGACGGTCCCCGTCTCCGGGTCCGTGCGCCGCCCGCTCATCCGCCGCACGATGGAGTCGTCGTCCACGTCGATGTAGACCACCGCGTCGATCCGGCGCCCCACCTCGCCCAGCAGCCCCTCGAGCGACCGGGCCTGCGCCACGTTGCGCGGGTAGCCGTCGAAGATGGCGCCCTGCGCCGCGTCGCCCGCCAGCCGCTCGCGCACCAGGCCCAGGACGATGTCGTCCGAGACCAGCTGCCCCGCGTCCATCACCTGCTTGGCCTTGAGCCCCAGCTCCGTCCCCTGCCGCACCGCGTCGCGCAGCATGTCGCCCGTGGCGATCTTGGGAACGCCCAGCTTGGCGGCAAGCAGAGCGCCCTGGGTGCCCTTGCCGGCACCCGGGGCGCCAAGGAGAACGAGATCCATTGAGGAGATTCGCCGTGCGTCAGGTCCGTGAATGAACTACGCGAACAATGGTTGCCAGCCCAAAGAAAAAGGGGACAGGGAACAGGGGACAGGTTACAGCCTGCGGGCCGCGTAATCGCGGTGGCGGGCTGTAACCTGTAACCTGTTCCCTGTCCCCTTTTTTCT
>DASQBH010001243.1:0-2748 GCA_035635315.1 Longimicrobium sp. | reverse complement strand
GAGCTGCGCGAAGTTGTTGCGCGCCCGGTTCAGCCGGCTCTTGACCGTGCCCAGGTTGGTCGCCGTGATCTCGGCGATCTCCTCGTACGTCTTGCCCTCCATCTCGCGGAGGATGAAGACGGTGCGGTGGTGCTCCGGCAGCTGGTCCACGGCCGCGTCCACCTGGCTCTTGAGATGGCGCTTGCGGAACAGGTCGTCCGGCCGGTAGGTGTTGTCTTCCCACTCCAGCGGACGCGTGTCGGCGTCGCGGTTCTTCATCAGCGTCTGGAACAGCACCAGCGGGTTGCGCGAGCGGTTGCGCAGCTCGTTCTTGGCCAGGTTCGACGAGATGGTGTAGATCCAGGTGGAGAACTTCTTGGTCTGGTCAAACCGGTGCAGGTGCCGGTAGACGCGGATGAAGGTCTCCTGCACCAGGTCCTCGGCCCGCTCGCGGTCGCCGGTGGTGCGGTAGATGAAGTTCAGCAGGCGGTTCTGATAGCGCTCCACCAGCTCGCCAAAGGCCAGCCGGTCGCCGGCCAGGTGCGCGGCCACCACGCCGCTGTCGTCAAGCTGCTTGAGCGATTCACGGGGCGTGCGCTGCCCGGCGTTGCGTTCCTTCGCGAGAACCTGAAACATGGTCTGAGCTCCCTGGGGGGATGTAGCCGGAAGGGACGGCCTGCTGTCGGTGAGATGGAAAGGCAGGTGCCGTTCCCGACCTCCGCAAGGGATTGGATGCGCCAAAAGCCCTGATGGTTGCTATGCTTTTGGCCCATCCGCCCGCCGCCCGCCGATCTCGCGCCTGTCCCCCCGTGAGGACGGCCGCCGAGAGAAAGTGACACCGTTTTTCGTATCGCGCATCGCCGTGCTGTCCGGATAACGTCCATCCGGCCCCGCCTCTGACGCGCCCGCCTACCTGCCGAACACGAACCCCGCCGCGTACAGCAGGATGCACATCGTCTTGCCGTCGGTGATCTCGCCGTCGCGCACCATCCGCAGCGCCTCCGAAAGCGGCACCGTCACCGTCTCCACGAACTCGTCCGCGTCGAACTCCGTCTCGCCCGCGGTGAGCTCCGTGGCCATGAACAGGTGGATGCGCTCGTCCGTAAAGCCGGGGGTGGTCCAGATGGCGGTCAGCGGCCGCAGCGTGCCGGCCTCCAGCCCCGTCTCTTCGCGCAGCTCGCGGCGCGCGCATTCGTCCCACGGCTCGCCGGGGCGGTCGGGGCGTCCGGCGGGGACCTCGTACAGCCAGCCGCCCGAGGCGTAGCGGTACTGCCGGATGAGGACGATCTGCGGATCGGGCCCGTCCGGATCGCTCAGGACGGGAAGGACGGCCGCCGCGCCCGAGTGGCGGATCATCTCCAGCTCGCCCGTGGAGCCGTCGGGGTAGCGGACCGTATCGATCCCCAGGTCCACGATGCGCCCCCGGTGCACCGGCTTTCGTTCGATGAGCCCGGGCTCGGCGGCGGGGCGCTGCGTGTGGGAATCGCTCATGTCGATGGTCCGTGAATGGAAAGATGGACGTTCTCCCCGCGCGGCGGAACTGCCCGCGAGGTGTGCTAACCCGATCCTAATTCCTGATTTGGCGGGGCAAATGCTTATCCGCCGTCAAATGTGCGAATGGACCGCCGCGGGTTCGTGGGCAGGTCGAAAGGTGTCGAACTGCGTCCGCGGAGTGCCCCTCCCCCGGCCCCTCCCCGCTCGTTCCTCGCGGAGAGGGGAGAATTCGATCCCGATTCGACAGGCGATGGAGAATTCGATCCCGCTCCGACTGGCGATGGAGAATTCCGGCCAGCGCGCCTTCTGTCATTCCGAAGGAGGCGCCACGACAGATCATCCGTCGCGCAGAACTCGGGTGCCGACTGAGGAATCTAGCTCCCGCCCGCTCGTGGTCTGCCGGTGAACGGCGGACCGTCGGCTCATTCGCGCATCGCCACCTACCAGGCTTTGTCCGTCACCGTCATGACCGCCAGCTTCCGGGCGGGCTGCCGCGACAACCCTCCAGCACTCCGACAGTAGATCCTTCGGCCCTGCAACCCGCGGTGCCACGGGCGGCGCGGCGCGGCCGGGCCTCAGGATGACACAGAGGGCGGCCGCGTCCTTCGGTCCACACGGAGAAAGACGGCGCTCCGCGGCAGGGACCGCGGAGCGCCGGGCATCTTCATCCTCCGTACCGGATGCGCGTCAGGTGAGCACTTCGGCGGGGTCGATGACGTTCACGGGGCCGATGTCCAGCGCCTCCAGCCCCGCGCGCAGCTCCCCCGCGTCGCCCACGACGACGACGGCCGCGCGGTCGGGCATCAGGCGGCGGCGGGCGGCTTCGCGCACGTCGTCCGCGGTGACGGCCATCAGCCGGTCGCGGTAGTGGTCGTAGTAGTCGTCCGGAAGGCCGTAGAGCACCATGGAGCTCAGCTTGCCCGCCAGCCCGTCGGTGGTCTGCAGCGCGATCGGAAAGGTGCCGGCCAGGTAGCTGGCGGCGTCGGACAGCTCCTCGTCCGTCACCAGCTCCTCCTGCATCTGCCGCATGTCGCGCAGCATCTCGCTCACCGAGTGCGCCGTTCCCTCGCTCTGGATGGCCGAGGAGACGGTAAAGGTCCCCGGCAGCCGCCGCATCCCGAACGCCGAGCTGGCGCCGTAGGTGTAGCCCAGCCGCTCGCGCAGGTTCATGTTGAGCCGCGAGGCGAAGATGCCGCCCAGAATGGCGTTCATCACCGTGACGGCGAAGTAGTCGTCAGCGGTGCGCTCGATCCCCGGGTGGCCCACCCGCACCTC
>DASQBH010001242.1:0-2147 GCA_035635315.1 Longimicrobium sp. | reverse complement strand
ACCTGGGGGAGCGGATGGCGCGCTGCACGCGCGAGCAGGTGGAGCGCGGGCGCGAGACGCTGTTCAACACGCGCCTGGACCTGCGCGACGCCGGCGAGCGCCTCCTCCGCCGCCGCCGCGAGCAGGCCGCCTCGCTGGCCGCCCGGCTGAACGCGCTGTCGCCGCTCTCCACCCTGGCCCGCGGCTTTGCCGTGCCGCTGGACCCCGCCGGCCGCGTCCTGCGCCGCACCGCCGACTTTCGCCCGGGCGAGGGGTTCCGCCTGCGGGTGGTGGACGGGACGGTGGAGGCGCGGGTGGAGGGGGTGGGGGAAACCGATGGAACGGAGTCGCCGTAGGGGCCACGGGTGGTGCGCGGCGCAGGCTCCGAGGTCCGCCCCCTCCGCTCGCTCAGGCTCGCACCTCCCCCGAAACTGCCGGGGGAGGTTGGGTGTGGGATCGGAGTGCTTCGGAGGGGGCGGAGCGGGATGGTGGGCCGCCCCCCTCCCCGGCCCTCCCCCGCAAACTGCGCGGGGGAGGGAGGTGCGACGCACCTTCGGGAATGGGATCGAATTCTCCCCCTCTCCCGGCGCAGTTTGCCGGGTGGGAGACCACTGACGCAGTGGGAAGCCTGTTGTCCGGGATCGAATTCTCCCCTCTCCGCGAGGAACGAGCGGGGAGGGGCCGGGGGAGGGGCACCCCGCGGACGCAGTTGGAAGCCCGTCGTCGATCCTCGACTCCGCCGAGTGACGCACACGATTAGATTGTTCTGGATATGACCATCACATCCCCTTCCACCGACCCGCACGCCGGCTGGACGCTGGAGGCCGCGCTCGACCGCCTGAACGAGATCGTGGGGCGCATCGAGGGCGAGTCGCTGGAGCTGGACGAGTCGCTGGCCCTGTTCGAAGAGGGCGTGCGGCTGCTGCGCTTTGCCGAAGGCGTGCTGCAGGGCGCCGACGCGCGCATCCGCCAGCTGCTGGACGACGGCAGCGGCGGCTCGCGCCTGGAAGACTTTCGCGAAGAGCCGTGACCTTTCTCGCCGTGACCCAGCCGCCCGCCTCGTTCGACGTGGAGGCGTTCCTGCTCCGCGAGCGCGACCGGGTGAACGCCGCCCTGTCGGCGCTCGCCTCCGCGCACGCGCAGGGCGCGCCGGCCCCGCTGCGCGACGCGATGCGGTACGCGCTGGCCACGCCGGGCAAGCGCCTGCGCCCCGCGCTGTGCGTCACCGCCTACCGCGTGCTGCGGCCGGAGCCCACGCCCCACGCCGTCTACCGCCTGGCGTGCGCGCTGGAGATCGTCCACACCTACTCGCTGGTGCACGACGACCTGCCGTGCATGGACGACGACGACCTGCGCCGCGGCCGCCCCACGGTCCACGTCGCCTTCAGCCCCGGCGCGGCGGTGCTGGCGGGCGCGGCGCTCATTCCCGCGGCCGTGCGCGTGCTGGACGACGCCGCGCGCGAGCTGGGGCTGGATGCGCCCGTCCGCGGGCGGATGGTGGGCGAGCTGTGCCGGGCGGGCGGGGCGCTGGGGATGGTGGGCGGCCAGTGGCTGGACCTGCGCGGAGAGCATCCCGGGGTGCAGGTGGACGCCGACGAGCTGGAGCACATCCACCGCCTCAAGACCGGCGCGCTGCTGGCGGCGTCGCTGCGCATCGGCGCGGTGGCGGCGGGGGCGGACGACGCGCGGCTGGAGGCGCTTACGGCGTACGGGCGGGAGCTGGGCCTCGCGTTCCAGATCGTGGACGACGTGCTGGACGTCACCCGCACGGCCGCGGAGCTGGGAAAGACGGCGGGGAAGGACGTGGATGCGGGCAAGGCGACGTATCCCTCGCTCTTTGGCCTGCAGCGGGCGCGGGAGATGGCGGTGGAGCGCACCGTCCGCGCGGTGGATGCGCTGCGCGACGCCGACATCCGCTCGCCGGAGCTGGAGGCGCTGGCGGCCTACGTGCTGGAGCGTGACCGGTGAACGAGCTGCGCGAGCTGTTCGCCCCCCTCCTGTCGTGGAACCCGCCGCTGGCGCTCGCCTTTCTGGCGATGCTTACCGCGCAGGGCTTCAAGTTCATCCGTTCGATGTTCCGCCGGCACCGGCCGGACTTTACCCGGCTCATCGGCACGGGGGGCATGCCGTCGGCGCACTCGGCGTCGGTGACGGCGCTCAGCGTGGGG
>DASQBH010001241.1:0-2949 GCA_035635315.1 Longimicrobium sp. | reverse complement strand
CCATCACCTCGTCCCAGTAGTTGACGGACCAGCCGCCGTGCGGGAACCCGCCAGTCGGGTCTTCCTCGGGGCCGCCGGGCGCCTGCATCACGCCGTCCAGGCTGATGAAGGTGTTTACCGCGAGCTTGCGCATGGGTGTTTCTCCGAGTGCGAGTCCGGGTCGTGTGGGCTTCACACCCATGCGACGGATGGCCCCGCCGGAAATCGACACCCCATACCTCCGTGGCGACGAGTGAGGCTACCGTCCCCTGCGGCGTGGCCACTGATCCAGGTAGACGCTCCACCGGTCCCGCTGGTGGTAGACGCCAAAGTCGAAGCGCTTCCCCGACGGAAACCGCACTGATCCGCCGTACTTGTAGGGTGCCACGAACCGGTCCAGGAAGTGGTCGCCGGATTCAGCGGGATCGACCTCGACCAGATAGCGCGCTTCGGGCGTGACGTGTACGAAGTCGTCACCGCGGATTTCATACATTGAGAAATTCTCCACCTCCGCCGGAAACGGGCGCCCGGTGCTCGCCGCGGCCATCGTGGCGGCGAACACCCGCTCCGCCTCCGCCAGCCATCTCTGGCGCGCCATCGCGCCGCCCGCCATCCCCAGCCCGATCAACACGCATCCGATCGACAGCATCTGCCACAGGCGCACGCTTTCCGCGCCCGCCAGCCAGATCCGCCGCCCGTCCGCACCACCGGCCGGGCGGATGCGGATCCGTGCGGCGAGCGTCATGCCGTAAAGCAGGCCCAGCGCGGCGAAGAACCACGCGAACAGGTTCCTCCAGATCAGGACCGGCGGCGCCAGCCCCTTTTCCATCGCCGCCGCGGGAAGCACGGCCAGGTCCAGGAACCGCAGCACGAACGGCGGCGGAGTGGGCGGCGTGGAGGCGCCCGTGACGGAGCAGAAGCACCACTCCGTGATCGCGCCGTAGGTAAGCACCATCGCGACCTGCACCGCGAGCGCCATGGCGAGTGCCACGTGGCAGAGCTTTCGCGGGGTCACTGGCATCCGGCACGGTTCGGGACGCGGCATTCGGTGGATGGAAATCGAACGTGCCGGGCCCCGTGGATTTGACGTGCGCCGACGATCCCGCCCAGAATGTACCGGCAACGCCGATCATCCTCCGAAACACGCCAGACCGAGCCCATGACCGCCCTGCCCCGCTCCGCCGTCTTCGTCAACGCCGCCGAGGTGGCGGTGTGCACCGGGCCCCCGCGCGCGTCGGAGGGCGCCGACCCCGCCGGCGTGCTGCACGGCGTGGCCGTCGCGGTGGTGAACGGCGTGGTGGAGGCGCTGGGGCCGCAGGACGACGTGCTGGCCGAGCATCCGCACCTGGAGCGGGTGAACTGCGCGGGGATGACGCTCACCCCGGGGTTCGTGGACAGCCACACGCACGCCGTCTTTGGCCGCTACCGCGTGGACGAGTACGCGCTGCGCTGCACCGGCGTGCCGTACATGGAGATCGCGCGGCGGGGCGGCGGCATCAACGCCTCCGTGCGCGACCTGCGCGCCCGCGGCGAGGACGAGCTGGTGGAGATGGCGCTCCCCCGGCTGGAGGAGATGCTGCGCGGCGGCACGACGACGGCGGAGGTCAAGAGCGGCTACGGCCTGTCGACGGAGTCGGAGCTCAAGACGCTGCGCGCCATCCGCCGGCTGAACGACCTGCAGCCGATCGAGCTGATCCCCACCTTTCTGGGCGGCCACGAGGTGCCGCCCGAGTACCGCGAGAACCGCGCGGCGTACGTGGACCTGCTGGTGGAGGAGATGATCCCGGCCGTGGCGGAAGCCGGGCTGGCGCGCTTCTGCGACGTGTTCATGGAGCCCGGCGTGTTCGGCCGCGACGAGACGGAGCGCATCCTGCGCGCGGGGCTGGCGCACGGGCTGCGACCCAAGCTGCACGCGGACGAACTGGAGGGGAGCGGCGGGGCGGAGCTGGCGGCGGAGCTGGGCGCCGCGTCCGCCGACCACCTGGGCGACATCAGCGAGGCGGGCATCGCCGCGCTGGCGGCGTCATCCACCGTGGCCACGCTGCTGCCGGCGACGCTCTTCTTTCTGGGCCGGCCGCGGTGGGCGCCCGGCCGCGCGCTGCTGGACGCCGGCGCCACCGTGGCGCTGGCCACGGACTTCAACCCCGGCAGCTCGCCCACGCCTTCCATGCACTTCATCCTCACCGCCGCCTGCAGCCGCATGGGGATGAGCCCGTCGGAATCGCTGCGCGCCGCCACCGCCGGCGGGGCCGCCGCGCTGGAGCTGTCGGACGGCCGCGGCACCCTGGCCCCCGGCGCCCCCGGCGACCTGGTGCTCTGGCGCGCCTCCTCCGCCGCCGAGATCCCCTACCGCCTCGCCGCGCCCATCATCGAAGGCGTGTGGAAGGCGGGGGAGCGGGTGGTGTGAGGTACACCGGCCTTGATGATTTCAGCCGAAAGCGCGCGGCGAAATCCAAACACCGGACGGCGAGTGTCTACTGCATGTGGAAATGCACTAGATAACTAAAATTGTCCCGTTGAACATTCTTTGACCCAGTTCCAGCTGTGAACGAGTCACTGCTCTTATCTTCAGCAGAGGTGTTGCATACATCCGCTTGGTCATCATCGAGGAACATACTGAAATTTACCTGGCTGCCAGTCTGAACAGGAGAAAGCTGCAGACCCATATCGATGTTTATGCCGTCACCGCTGAACGTCTTGTTTGGCACGTTAAAAGTGTTCTCAACGCTACCCGCCGTAGCCATGAAGCACATAAGCCATGTACCACTCTGTGGTGTGGAATTTACGACGACCCGGTCGATGACAAGGGTTTGGGGGCCAGTACTACCACCACCGCCACCACCACCTCGATCTGGGCACCCGATGAGAGTTACAGAAAGCAGGCAGATTGCGATTCCAGTCGCGCGCATGATTTCCCCCGGGTGTGAAGATGAGGACGAGTAGAGCGAGTGGCGTCGTAGGAACAGCTGC
>DASQBH010001240.1:0-8036 GCA_035635315.1 Longimicrobium sp. | reverse complement strand
CGCCCGTCCCCATCGCCTCTTCCGTCCCCAGCGACCGCGCCGCCAGGGTGAAGAGAAGGATGGAGCAGAGCACGGGGTAGGCGGAGTTGAAGACGGAGAGCCGCACCCCCAGCACGCGGTTGTGGAACTGCCGGTCGCGCTGCTCGCCAAAGTCGCGCGCCCACAGCGCGAACGCCTGCGGCTCCGCCCCGGCCAGCTTGAGCTTGGAGATGCCGGTGAGGAACTGCAGCATCCGCCCGCTGAGGCGCGAGCGCAGCTGCAGGATGTCCCGCTGGCTGCGCAGCTGCAGCACGCCCACGGTGACGGAGACCAGCAGCGAGACGGCGATCAGCCCCGTGCCCACGGCGCCCAGCAGCACGTCGTAGTGAAAGAGCAGGAACAGGTTGCTGAGGGAGAAGAGCCCCGCCAGCAGACCCGTGACCACCGCGCCCGTCATCAGCCGCCGGATCTCCTCAACCCCCATGGCCCGCATGGCCAGCTCGCCCGCGGTGTAGTCGCGAAAGAACGGCAGGGGAAGGGCGATGAGCCGGTCCCACACCGCCGCCTGGATCGCCCCCGCGGTGCGCGTCTCCACCCGCACCACGGCGATGCCGCGGACCACGGTGAACAGCGCGCCTGCCAGCGCCACCGCCACCAGCACCAGCGTCAGCTGCACCAGCTGCCCGCGGTCGGCGCCGGGGATGATGGTCTCGAAGAGCATCCCCGTGGCCAGCGGCAGCACCAGCCCCAGCACGGCCCCCAGCGTGGCGGCGGCCAGCGCCGTCAGCAGGTCCGGCCGGCACCCCTGCAGCCCGAAGCGCAGCACCTGCAGCGGCCGCAGCGGCTCCGAGGGAAAGGGCCGGTACAGCATGTACGCCGTGGGCCCCACGGTGGCCGCGACCGCCGCGTCCACGGGCACGCGGGTGCGCGCCGCGGGGTCGTACACCTCGTACCCGCCGCGCGCGGGGAGCAGGGCCACGGGGGCGGGCTGGTCCGCCCAGCGCCCCAGCAGCGGTCCGTTGTCCGCGCGCCACCACCCTTCGCGCAGCACCACGCGGCGGGCGCGAACGCGGCAGGCGCGCGCCAGCGCCTGGATGGCATCCCTGGTGTTGGGCCGCGCCGCGGGCGGCTCCACGGCCACGCCGCCGGCGGCCGCGACCAGCCGGAAGGCGGCGAACAGCGTGTCTTCGCCGGCGCCCTCCGGCGGGCGCATCCGCATCTCCAGCCGCTGCCGGGTGCTGGCCAGGGTGCTGGCCAGCCGCGACAGGCCGCCGGCCATCCCCTGCGCCTGCGCCTGCTCGCGCGCCTGCATCCGCGCCTGGTACGCCTTTTCGTCCGCCCGGGCGCGGTCGTCCGCCAGCGCGACGGCGGCGTCGTGCAGCAGTGCCAGCGCGCGCAGCACGGCGGCGGGTCCGTGCTCGTCCAGCACGGCGCCGGTGTCCAGCAGCCGCACCCGCCCCCCTTCCACCGCCTCCACCCACCCGCGGCGCGTAACCGGCGCCAGCTCGCCCGGACCGACGGGGGCGGCGCGGCGGCCCAGCAGCCGCACGGTGCCGTCCAGCGGCTCCACCCACGCCAGCGGCACGTCCGGGCGCAGGGAGAAGCCCTGGGGCAGGAGGATCTCGTCGCCGGGGGCGCCGCCGGTGGCCTTGCGCACCGTGGCCCGCCCCACCAGCCCGTCCCACACCCGCTCCGACCAGCGCAGCGCCAGGTCCGCGAAGGCGGGGCGGGTAGCGGGGTCCGCGGCCAGCGCCTCCACCTGCGCCAGCCCGAACTCCGACAGCACCGTCCCCGGCGCGCCGACGGCCAGCAGGGCGCGCTCGGCGGCGGGATCTTCGCCCACGCCAAAGACGGGGTCGCCGGCTTCCAGGCGAAAGAGGTGGCGGCGCGGGCCGTCGGGCTCGCCGCCCACCAGCCGGGTGGCGAACACGTCCACGCGGCCGCTGCGGACAATCCACACGCGCTCGGCGTCCAGCCGCAGCGGGCGGTTGCCCACGGCGGCCAGCGTCTTTCCCCCCGCCAGCGCGGCGGCCGCGTCCAGAATGCTCATCGCCTCATACCGCTTCCGTTGGATTCCCGCGCAGCTCCGTCAATTCGCACCGGCGGCCATGCCGTGATCCCGGCCGGCGTGTTGTCGCAAGGCAGCCCTCGCGGTGTGTATCCGCGTTTTTTTCGAGAACACCTTATCCGCCATCCTCGCGGTGCCCCTCCCCCGGCCCCTCCCCGTTCGTTCCTCACGGAGAGGGGAGAATTCAAACGCGCTTCGGCGGCGCCACCGACACAACCTGCGCGGTGCTTTCCCCGATCTCATCGAGAGCGGAAGCCTCACGGGATCGCGCATCAGGTGTCCCGGCCGCTGACTGCACGGCGCTCCGGAGAGCATCGGACGCCTGCCATCGATCCTCCTCCATCGCACCGCGGATGTCGCCTGTATCCGCATCCGACGTCGTGCCGTCGCAACCCTGCCCTCGCGGTGTGTATCCGCGTTTTCCGCGAGGCACCTTAGCCGACATCGCCGCGCCGGAGACCGCCCACGCCTCCACCTGATGCGCGTCTTTTTCGAGAGCCTGACGCACGCGACGGGAAGCGGATCCCGAACGGATCACTCCGCCGCGATCAGGGCGCGATACGGACCGTCGGCATCCTTCAGCTCGTCGTGCGTGCCGCGCTGCACGATCTTGCCCGCATCCATCACCACGATCTCGTCGCAGTCGCGGATGGTGCTGAGCCGGTGCGCCACGATCAGGCAGGTGCAGCCGCGGCGGCGCAGGTTGTCGTCGATCTCCTGCTCCACGGCGGGATCCAGCGCGCTGGTGGCCTCGTCCAGCACCAGCACGCTGGGCCGGTTCACCAGCGCGCGGGCGATCTCCATCCGCTGCCGCTGCCCGCCGCTGAAGTTGCGCCCCCCCTCCTCGATGACGCTGGCGTAGCCGCCGGGGCGGGCGCTCACGTCCTCGTGGATGCACGCGTCGCGGGCCGCCTCCACCAGGTCCTGCTCCGGCACCGTGGGGTCCCACATGGTCAGGTTCTCGCGCACCGTCCCCTCGAACAGGAACACCTCCTGGTCCACCACGGCAAAGCTGCTGGTCATCACCGGCCGGGGAACCTGGTCGCGGCGGACGCCGTCCAGCAGCACCTCGCCCGCCCACGGCTCGTACAGCCCGCTCACCAGCCGCGCCACCGTGCTCTTTCCGGACCCCGACCCGCCGACCAGCGCCACCCGCGCCCCGGGCCTGAGCGTGAGCGTAAAGTCCTGGATGAGCGCCGGCTCCAGCCGGCTGTAGCCAAAGGAGACACGCCGCAGCTCCAGGTGCCCGGAGAGCCGCGACAGGGGCTCGTCCGCGGAGGAGCCGTCGGCCGGAGATGCGTCGGCGACCGGCTCACCAGACGCGGTGGCCTGCATCCCCTCCGTCTGCGCGCGCAGGACGTCGTCCAGGCGGTTCATGTCGCCGCGCACCTCCTGCAGCGTGCTCCCCATGTTGACGAGGGAGTTCACGGGGGCCAGAAAGGCCAGCATCAGGGCCTGGAAGGCGATCAGCATTCCCATGCTCAGGTCGCCGTCCATCACCCGCAGCCCGCCCATCCCCAGCAGCAGCGCCGTGCTCAGCGCCAGCAGCAGCGGGGGGACGGCGGCCAGCAGCGTGGTCTGCAGCGCCAGCTGGTGCTGCGCGTTGGCCGCCTTGGCGTAGTAGCCGCTCCAGCGGGCAAAGAAGTCGGACTCGGAGCCCGTGGCCTTGAGGTTCTCGATGTTCAGCAGCCCGCCCATGGCCGTGCCGATGGCCTTGCCGCGGTCCTGCAGCAGCCGCTGGCTCAGGTCCGTGCGCCGCTGCGCCACGTACCGCAGCGCCGCCATGTTCAGCGCCCCCGTGGCGACGACGATGGAGGCCAGCAGGGGGTCGTAGCGCAGCATGAGCGCGGCGTAGAACGCCACCATCACCGCCGCCAGCATGGTGGTGGCCAGCTCGCCGGAGAGCAGCGTGGCCACGCGGTCGTTGATCCCCACGCGCGAGGCGATCTCGCCCGGAAAGCGCTGGGTGAAGAACTGCAGGGGAAGGTGCAGGACGTGCCACAGGAAGCGCGCCGAGGTGCCGATGGCCAGCCGCGTCTCCAGCCGCAGCAGGTAGCGCTGCTGCAGCAGGGTGAGCAGGGCCATCACGGCGGCGGTGGCGGCCATGAACCAGGCCAGCGGGCGCACCCAGTCCGCCATCCCCTTCACCAGCACGTCGTCCACGAACACGCGCGAGAAGGTGGGCACCAGCAGCCCGGGAAGGACCAGCGCCACCCCCGCCAGCACCACGTAGGCAACCGCGGCGCGCAGCCCCGCCAGCCGGCGCCCCAGCGAGGCGATCAGGCTGCGCCCTTCGCCCCCGGGGACGAATTCCGGGGTGGGCTCGAAGGTAAGCGCCACCCCGGTGAACGACTGGTCGAACTCGTCCTCGCTTACCTGGCGCGGGCCGTGGGAGGGGTCGTTCAGAAACGCCCTCCCCTTGCCGAACCCCTCCAGCACCACGAAGTGGTTGAAGTTCCAGTGCACGATCATGGGCACCGGCAGCCCGCGCAGGTCGCCCGGCTCCTTCTTGAAGCCCCGCGCGTTCAGCCCGTAGCCTCGTGCGGCCTTCACCACGTTGCTGGCCTTGCTGCCGTCGCGCGACACGCCGCAGGCCATGCGCACTTCTTCCAGCGGCACCAGCTTGCGGTGGTACGCCAGCACCATGGCCAGCGACGCGGCGCCGCACTCCACCGCCTCCATCTGCAGCACGGTGGGCACCCGCGCACGCCGGGGCGCCGCCCCGGCGTGCCGCCGCCGCAGCCTGCCGCGGACGGCGTCCACCACCCGCTTCACCCGTCCGGCCACGGCCGCGCTCACTGCGTCGAGCCGGGCGCGGGGGACGGGGCGCCGCGGGCCAGGCCGGAGCCCGCGGCCGGGGCGGCGGTGTGCTTGCGCAGCTGGGGGATCACCATCAGGATCGGCCGCCGGCGCTCCACCACGATCCCCGCCGTGGCCAGGGTGCCGCTCTGGATGCGCAGCGGCGGCCCTTCCGTCGACGTCCAGCGGTAGGTGCTCACGTTGTCGGGGTCCGGCAGCAGGTCCACGTGGATCTCGTACGGCGCGTCGTCGCCGCTCAGCGTGGTCACCAGCTGCTCGTTCTTGAGCACCCGCGTCATCCCCTGCGGGGTCACGGGAAAGTCGCTGACGTACGTCACCGTCCCCAGCAGGTAGCCGAACTCCTCCTTCTTCACCGTCGAGGGGGCGATCTGCACCTCCATCCCCGGCTTGATCTTCTTGCCGTGCACGGAGGGGATGTACAGGATGGCCTCCAGCCCCTTTACCGCCCGGCCGGTCAGGTCCACCGTGAGGATCTCCTGGCCGCGCTCCACGATGCTCCCCTGTTCCGCCATCACCTCCAGCACCCGCCCCGTGTACGGGCTGGTGACTTCGGACGTGGTGCGCAGCTCGCTCTCCAGCCGCGCCAGCTCCCGCTCCGCCTCCGTCAGCGCGGCCTGGCTCTCCTCCACCGCCTTCTGGTTCTGGTTCCGTACCTGGCCCCCCTCGGCGTCCAGCTGCACCAGCTCGCTGCGGCTCTGCCGCACCCGCTCCTCCACCCCGTCGCGCTGCTGCGTGGTGGCCAGCAGCGTCTGGCGGGTGATGAGCCCCTGCTGCACCAGCCGCTCCTCGCTGGCGATCCGGTCGTTCAGCGTGCGGAGCGAGCTTTCTCCGGCCTCGATGGAGGCGCGCAGCTGCTCGCGGCGCTGGTCCAGATACGCGCCCTGCAGCTGCACGTCGCGCGCGCCGAAGCGCACCTGCTCCTGGTGGCGGCGCTGCAGCTCGCCCACCTGCGCGCGCGCCTGCTGAATGCGCAGCACCAGGTCCTGCCGGGCAATGCGGGCCACCACCTGCCCCTCGCTCACCACGTCGCCCACGCGCACGGCCACGTCGGTCACGCGCCCCTCGCCCGGCGCCTCCACCTCCAGCACGCCGCCGCTGCGGATGAGGATCCCCTGCCCCGCGATGCGCTCGGGGACGTTGCCCAGCACCCCCCAGACGAGCGCCGTCACCAGCAGCGCGCCCACGCCCACCAGCAGCAGCCACCCGCGCGGCGTGGTCACCTGCATCAGCTGGTCCAGCTGCTCGGGCGACGACAGCCGCTCCAGGGCCACGGAGCGAAAGATCTGCCTGGGCTCCGCCTTCTGCGGCGCGTCGGGCGCCCCGGGCGGCGTCTCGGGGGCGGTGCTCATGGGTTCTCCCAGTCGGTCAGCGCGGCCGGGGCGGCGCCGTCCGCGCCTGCCAGGGTGCCGGTCTCGTAGCGAAGGCGGGCCAGGGCGGCGGCGTAGCGCGCCCGGGCGTCGATCTCGGCCAGCGTGGCGCTGGTGAGCCCGTCCTCGGCGGCGATGATGTCGAAGATGGTGCTGGTGCCCAGCTGGTACTTGAGCTGCTCGCTGTCCACGGAGGTGGCGTGCAGCCGCGCCGCCTCGCCGAACTGGGCCAGCTCCTCGGCGGAGCGCTGCAGGGTCTCCAGCGCGGCGGCGGCGTTCAGCGACACCTGCCGGCGCAGCTCGGCGTACGCCAGCGCGGCCTGCTGCTCCGCCGCGGCGCTCTGCAGCGCCAGCCCGCCCGCCAGCCGGTTGCGCACGGGAAAGCCGTACGCCACCTCCAGCCGCGTGTGCATCCCCCCCAGCTCGCTGTAGAAGGGCGACACCAGCCGCCCCAGCTCGTCCCCCGCCTCCAGCCCCTGGTAGCCCAGGGTAAGGCTCAGGTCCAGGCGGGGACGGGCGTCGCGCCGGTAGCCGGCCAGCAGGTCGCGCGCGGCCTCGCGCTGGCGGCGCGACGCCTCCAGGTCCGGCCGCGCGCGCAGCGCCCGCTCCACCAGCGCCGCGAAGTCCGGCGCGCCGGCCGGGTCCGGCCCGGCGGGGAACGCCGTGGAAGGCGGCGGCAGGGCGCGCACCGCCTCCGGCGCGATCCCCATCGCCCGGCCCAGCTCCTGCCGCGCCGTGATCAGCCCCCGCTCGCCGGAGATGCGCGAGGCGCGGCGCGAGGCCAGGTTGGCCTGCAGCGGCAGCAGGTCCACCGCGGGGCGCTGGTCGGCCTCCACCAGGGTGCGGGTCTGCTCCAGCAGCCGCTCCGTGCGCGCCTCCGTGCCGCGCAGCACCTCCAGCCGCGCGTGGGCCGCCGCGTAGTTCCAGTACGCCTCCACCGCCTGCAGCAGGGCGGCGGCGCGGCTGTGCTCCAGGGCGGACTGGCTGGCGGAGTGCCGCATGACCGCCGCGCGCTCCCCCGCCACCGCCAGCCCGCCGCCGCGCCCGCGCAGCAGCGGCACCGTCACCCCCAGCGTGGCGGCGGCCTGGTTGCGGGCCCCGCTCACCTGCCCCGCCGCGTCCAGCCGCGAAAACGAGAGCGCGGGGGAGACGATGACGCCCGAGCGGAACGGCTGGTCCATCCCCAGGCTGTAGGTGAGCGTGCGCGACTGGCTGATGCCGGGAACGTTCTGCGCGCTGAGCGCCGGGTTGCGCTCGTCCAGGCTGGAAAGCGTGGCGGCTAGGGCGGGATCGAACGCCCCGTGCGCCACCTGCACGCTGGCCGCCTGCCGCTCCACCTCCCACGCGGCGGCCTGGATGTCGGCGTTGCTGGCCAGGGTGGTGCGCAGCACGTCGTTCAGCGACAGGCCGGCGGGCTGCTGCGCGCGCAGCGCGGGCGCGGCGGCCAGCGCGGCCGCCACCCACCCGGCCGCGGCGCGGCGGCGGAGCGAGTGCGCGGGGAAGCGCGCTGCGGGTGCGGACTGCGGCAGGGACAACGGCCCGTGGGGGATGCGGGTGCCAGGCGCGCGTGAGGAAGCGGGGACGGCGGATCATCCGTTCGCGCAGGTTGCGGCGGGAAAGAGCAAGGCCCATACCCTCCACCGCCCACGCCGCAAGCCGTTCCGGCACCAGCGGTTGCACCGCGGCGGCCCCGGCGGCGGCTCCCCGGCGGGGGCACAAATTCGCATGGATAGACGCCCGTCTCTATCCGATAGAAGACGGTCGGCCGGGGCGGCTGAGGCGGCGTGTGTACGCTTGTTGCC
>DASQBH010001239.1:0-2605 GCA_035635315.1 Longimicrobium sp. | reverse complement strand
AGCGCGCCGCCGCCGGATGAGATGTGCGGAAGATGTCTACGATGGTCCAGCTGCCCCCGGCGGGCAACTTGGTACTTGGCACTAGGTACTCGGTCACTCCAGCGGCACGCTGGACCTTGAGCAGAGGATAAAACGAGATGGCGACGGTCGATTCCCAGCTTCGCGCAAGCGAGATCAAGAACGTGCTGCTCGGCGAGATCGAGCGGTACGAGGACGCCCTGCAGGCCGAGCAGGTGGGCTCGGTGCTCGAGGTGAAGGACGGCATCGCGCGCGTCTACGGCCTCACGGGCACCATGTCCAGCGAGATGCTCGAGTTCACCGCCGGCGAGACGGGCGAGACCGTCACCGGGCTGGCGCTGAACCTGGAAGAGGACAACATCGGCGCGGTGGTGCTGGGCGACTGGACCGTCCTCCACGAGGGCGACCAGGTGCGCCGCACGGGCCGCGTGCTCGACATTCCCGTGGGCCCCGCCTACCTGGGCCGCGTGGTGAACCCGCTGGGCGAGCCCATCGACGGCAAGGGCCCCATCGCCAGCGTGGCGCGCCGCCAGGTGGACATCGTGGCGCCGGGCATCGTGCTGCGTAAGCCCGTGGGCGAGCCCATGCAGACGGGGCTCAAGGCCATCGACGCCCTGATCCCCATCGGCCGCGGCCAGCGCGAGCTCATCATCGGCGACCGCGGCACGGGCAAGACGGCCATCGCCATCGACACCATCATCAACCAGAAGGGCCAGGGCGTCATCTGCGTGTACGTCGCCATCGGCCAGAAGGCGTCGACGGTGGCGGGCGTGGTGAAGCGGCTTACGGACGCCGGCGCCATGGACTACTCCATCGTGGTCGCGGCGACGGCGTCGGACCCCGCGCCCATGCAGTACATCGCGCCGTACGCGGGCACCGCGCTGGCCGAGTACTTCATGTACACCAAGAACGCCGAGGGCAAGGGCGCGCCCACCCTGTGCGTGTACGACGACCTGTCCAAGCAGGCCGTGGCGTACCGCCAGATGTCGCTGGTGCTGCGCCGCCCGCCGGGCCGCGAGGCGTACCCGGGCGACGTGTTCTACCTGCACAGCCGCCTGCTGGAGCGCGCGGCCAAGCTGTCGGACGCCGAGGGCGGCGGCAGCCTGACCGCGCTGCCGATCATCGAGACGCAGGCCGGCGACGTGTCGGCGTACATCCCGACCAACGTGATCTCCATCACCGACGGGCAGATCTTCCTGGAGTCGAACCTGTTCTACTCCGGCGTGCGCCCCGCGGTGAACGTGGGCATCAGCGTGAGCCGCGTGGGTGGCTCGGCGCAGATCAAGGCGATGAAGAAGGTGGCCGGCAAGCTCAAGGGCGAGCTGGCGCAGTACCGCGAGTTGGAGGCGTTCGCCGCCTTCGGATCGGAGCTCGACGCGGTGACGCAGCGCCAGCTGGCGCGCGGCGCCCGTTCGGTGGAGATCCTCAAGCAGGGGCAGTACGCGCCGGCGCCGGTGGAGCACCAGGTGGCGATCATCTACGCGCTCACCAACGGCTACCTGGACGCGGTGGACCTGCCGATGGTCAAGGCGTGGGAGCGCGACTTCCACGTGTACCTGCGCACGCAGCACCCGGAGATCCTGGAGAGCATCCGCACCAACCGGGACCTGACGGCCGACAACGAGGCGGCGCTCAAGAAGGCGATCGAGCGGTACGCCGAGCTGTTTGCCGACCCGCACTCGCCGGTGGGCACGGACGACTACCACAACAGCGCCATCCTGCAGGAGACGGACGCCGACCGGCGGATGTCGGAGGAGCAGCTGCGGATGTCGTCCAAGCCGGAGACGAACGCGGCCGGCGCGCGGCAGAGCTACTGAGGAGTGCGAAAGTGCGAAGTGCGAAAGTGCGAAAGTAACGGACACGAGCCGCGAAGGCCGGGACGCGAGTCCCCCACTTTCGCACTCTCGCACTTTCGCACTCTCGCACTGGTGAAGCGCCGACGCCTTTAATCGAGCCTAGAAATGGCCAAAGCCAGAGAACTAAAGGGCCGCATCCGCACGGTCCAGAACACGCGCAAGATCACCCGGACGATGGAGATGGTGTCCACGTCCAAGCTCAAGCGCGCGCAGGACCGCGTGGCGGCGGCGCGCCCCTACGCCGAGCGGCTGGCCGGGGTCATCAGCCGGCTGCTCACGCCGGAGCTGGCGGGGCGCTACCCGCTGCTGCGCCAGCCGGCGCAGGTGCGGCGCGCGGCGGTGCTGCTCATCACCAGCAACCGCGGCCTGGCCGGCGCCTTCAACGCCAACCTGATCCGCGAGGCGCGCACCCTGCTGGCCCGGCTGCGCGCCGAGGGCGCCGAGGCCGAGCTGCACGCGTCGGGAAAGAAGGGGATCCAGTTCTTCCGCTTCGCGGGCGAGACGCTGCACACCTCCGTCAGCGACATCGGCGACCGGCCGGGTGCCGACGACGCGCAGCGGCTCATCGACGGGCTTACCCAGCGGTTCGTGGACGGCGAGCTGGACGCGGTGTACGTGGTGTACGCCAAGTTCAACTCGGCCCTCAGCACGCCGCCCACGACCATGAACCTCCTTCCCGTCGTCCCCCCCGAGGGCGGCGACACGGGCGAGGCGGACTACATCCTGGAGCC
>DASQBH010001238.1:0-7830 GCA_035635315.1 Longimicrobium sp. | reverse complement strand
CCCGGCCGCCAGCTCGGCCGTGCACAGCTCGCTCTCCTTCGACCTCACGGTCACCAGCCTCTTCGTCCCCCTGCTGGCCGGCGGGCGGGTGGAGCTGGTGGAGGAGGAGGCCGCGGCGGAGGGGCTGGCCGCGCGGCTGCGGGCGGGGGGGCGCTACGCCCTGCTCAAGCTGACCCCCGCGCACCTGCGGGCCGTGGGCGCGCTGCTGGAAGGCGCGCCGGACGCCGGCGGCGCGGAGTGCCTGGTGGTGGGCGGCGAGCCGCTGCGGGGCGAGCACCTGGAGCCCTGGGCCCGGCGGCTCCCCGACGCCGTCGTCGTCAACGAGTACGGGCCCACCGAGACGGTGGTGGGGTGCTGCATCCACGTGCAGCCGCTCCGCGAGACCGGCCCCGGCGAGCTTCCCATCGGCCGGCCGGCGGCGAACACGCGGCTGTACGTGCTGGACGCCGCCCTCCATCCGCTCCCCGTGGGGATGCCCGGCGAGCTGTACGTGGGCGGGGCGCAGGTCACCCGCGGCTACCTGGGCCGGCCGGCGCTCACGGCGGAGCGCTTCGTCCCGGACCCGTTCGCGGCGCACCCGGGCGCGCGGCTGTACCGCACGGGCGACCAGGCGCGCTGGCGGGCGGACGGATCGCTGGAGTACCTGGGCCGGCTGGACGGGCAGGTCAAGGTGCGCGGCTTTCGCGTGGAGACGGGGGAGGTGGAGGCGGCGCTGCGGCGCGGCGCGGGGGTGGCGGACTGCGCCGTGGTGCCGCGCGGCGACGCCTCCGGCGAGACGCGCCTGGCCGCGTACGTGGTGGGCCAGGTGGACGCGGAGGCGCTGCGCGCGCACCTGCGGCGCACCCTGCCGGAGCACATGGTCCCCGCGGACGTCGTCCTGCTGGAGCGCCTCCCCCTGACGCCCAACGGCAAGCTGGACCGCGCCGCGCTCCCCGCGCCGGAGCCCGCGCCCGCGCAGGTGCCGTACGTGGCGCCGCGCACGCCGGTGGAAGAGGCGCTGGCGGAGATCTGGGCGCAGGTGCTGGGACGCGAGCGCGTGGGGGTGGAGGAGAACTTCTTTGCCCTGGGCGGCGACAGCATCCTCTCCATCCAGGTGGCCACCCGCGCGCGCCGCGCCGGGATCCGGGTGAGCCCCCGGCAGATGTTCGACCACCCCACCATCGCCGCGCTGGCCCCGCTGACGGGGGTGGTGGCGCCGGCGAAGGGCCGCGCGGAGGCGGCCGCCCCCGCGCCGGCCGCCGCGCCGCCGCGCCCCGTCCGCTCGTTCCCCCTGACCCCCGCGCAGCGGCAGGTGTGGGTGCACGCCCAGCTGGGCGACGACGCCTCGCGGGCGTACAACCAGCAGTTCGTCACGGGGCGGCGGGGGCGGCTGGACCCGGCGGTGCTCCGCGCGGCCGTGCAGGACCTGGTGGCGCACCACGAGGCGCTGCGCACCGTCTTCGACCCCTCGGGAGAGGTGCAGCACGTGCTGCCCTCCCTCCCCGGCCCCGTGCCGGTGGTGGTGCACGACGCCGGGGGGGATGCGGACGGGCTCGCGGCGGCGATGGACGAGGCGGTGCGCGGCGTCTTCGACCTGCGGACGGGGCCCCTGTTCCGGGTCCACCTGCACCCGCGCGGCGCGGAGCGGCAGGTGCTGCAGCTGGTCATCCACCACGTGGTGGCCGACGGCCTGGCGATCGACCTGCTGGCGCGGGACCTGGATGCCGCCTGCCGGGCGCGCGCGGAGGGGCGGGCCCCGCGGCTCGCCCCCGCCATGCAGCCGGCGGAGTACGCGCGGCTGCTGGCGGAGCACGCCGCGCGGCACGCGGAGCACGAGGCGGCGTGGCTGGCGCGGTTCGTCGGGGCCGTGCCGCTGGTGCTGCCGTACGACCGCCCCCGCACCGCTTTTCCCACGCACCGCGCGGGGACGGCCGCCCTGGTGCTGCCCCCGCCGCTCGTCTCCCGGCTGCGGGAGGTGGGGCGGCGGCAGGGGTGCACGCTGTTCATGACCCTGCTGGGCGGGCTGCTGGCGACCCTGCACCGCACGGCGGGGCAGGACGACGTGGTCGTCGGCATCTCCTCCGCGGGGCGGCCGTTCCCGGGCTCGGAGTCGCTGGTGGCGCACTGCGTGGACGTGCTCCCCGTCCGCAGCCGGATCGGCCAGGATACGGCAGTGCGCGCGTTCTTCCGCGACGTGCGCGGCTGGCTGCTGGAGGCGTACGAGCACGAGGTGTTCTCCTACGCCCGGCTGAGCCAGGCGCTGCCCCTCGCCCGCGAGCCGGGCCTTCCGCCCCTCGTCTCCGTCGTCCTGAACCTGGAGCCGGGGGGCAAGGGCGCGGCGGAGGGCGGCGCGCCGGCGTTCGGCGGGGTGGAGGTAGAGGTGGAGGGGATCACGGGTGCGGACGCCCCGTTCACCAAGTTCGACCTCCACATCGACGTCCTGGACGGCGGCGACGCGGTGGAGATGATCTGCCTCTACAACGCCGGCCTGTTCGATCGCGGCACCGTCGAGCGGATGCTGGAGCACGTGCAGCGCGTGCTGGAGCAGGCCGCGGGGGCGGACGACGTGCTCCTCTCCGAGCTGGAGCTCGTTGGCGCGGCGGAGCGCAGCCTGTTGCTGGACGAGTGGAACCGCACGGACGCCGGGTATCCGTCGGATCACTGCATCCACCACCTCTTCGAGGCACAGGCGGAGCGGACGCCGGAAGCGATCGCGCTCTCGTTTGATGACCAGTCGCTGACGTACGGCGAGCTGAACGCGCGCGCCAACCGCCTGGCTCATCACCTGGCCCGCCGCGGCGTGGGGCCGGAGGTCCGCGTGGGGCTCTGCCTGGAGCGCGGGGTGGAGATGGTGGTCGCCATCCTGGGCGTGCTCAAGGCCGGCGGCGCGTACGTCCCGCTCGATCCCGCCTATCCCGCCGAGCGCATCGCGTTCACGCTGCAGGATGCGGGCGTCCCCATCCTCCTCACCCAGGACGCGCTGCGCGGAATCCTGCCGGCGCAGGAGGGGATCGACGTCATCAGCCTGGACGGCGCGCGGCCGCAGATCGCCGCCGAAAGCGCGGAGAATCCCGAGAGCGGCGCGACGCCGGACACCTTGGCGTACGTCATCTACACGTCGGGGTCGACCGGGACGCCCAAGGGCGCGCTGATCGAGCACCGCAACGTGGCGCGGCTGTTCAGCGCGACGGACGCGTGGTTCGGCTTCGGCGCCGAGGACGTGTGGACGCTCTTCCACTCGTACGCCTTCGACTTCTCCGTCTGGGAGATGTGGGGCGCGCTCCTCTACGGCGGCCGCCTGGTGGTCGTCCCCCTGGACGTGAGCCGCGACCCGGAGACGTTCCACGCGCTGCTGCAGCGCGAGGGGGTGACGGTGCTGAACCAGACGCCCTCCGCCTTCCGGCAGCTCATCCGCGCGGACGCGGAGCGGGGCGGGGAGCTGGCGTTGCGGCTGGTGGTCTTCGGCGGCGAGGCGCTGGAGCCGGCGAGTCTGCGCGAGTGGGTGAACCGGCGCGGGGCGGAGCGGCCGAAGCTGGTGAACATGTACGGGATCACCGAGACCACCGTCCACGTGACGTACCGCCCGCTGAGCGCGGACGACGTGCTGGCGGGGGCGGGGAGCCCGATCGGGCGGCGGATCCCGGACCTGAAGCTGTACGTGCTGGACGGCGCGCGGCGGCCGGTGCTGGTGGGCGTGCCCGGCGAGCTGTACGTGGGCGGGGCGGGCGTGGCGCGCGGGTACCTGAACCGGCCGGAGTTGACGGCGGAGCGCTTTATCGACAACCCGTTCGGCACGGGGCGGCTGTACCGCACGGGGGACCGCGTGCGCTGGCTGGCGGACGGGACGCTGGAGTACGGGGGCCGGCTGGACGGGCAGGTGAAGATCCGCGGCTTCCGCATCGAGCCGGGCGAGGTGGAGGCGGCGCTGCTCGCGGCGGACAGCGTGCGCGAGTGCGCCGTCGTGGTGCGCGAGGACGAGCCGGGAGACCGGCGCCTGGTGGCGTACGTCGTGGGCCGCACGGACGCGGACGCGCTGTGGGCGCAGCTGCGGGGCACCCTGCCGGAGCACATGGTGCCGTCCGCGTTCGTCCCGCTGGACCGCCTGCCGCTTACGCCCAACGGCAAGCTGGACCGCGCCGCCCTCCCCGCGCCGGAGCACGGGCCCGCGGAGGACCGCTACGCCGCGCCCCGCACGGACGTGGAGACCGCGCTGGCGGCGATCTGGGCGGAGGTGCTGCGGGTGGACCGGGTGGGCGTGGACGACAGCTTCTTCCGGCTGGGCGGCGACAGCATCCTCTGCATCCAGGTGGTCACCCGGGCGCGGCGCGTGGGGATCGACCTGAGCCCGCGGCAGGTGTTCGAACACCAGACCATCGCCCGGCTGGCGGAGGTGGTGGGCCGGCCCGCGGAAGCGCCGCGGTCTCCCACCGCCCCCGTGGACGGGGCCGTGCCGCTGACGCCGATCCAGTCCTGGTTCGTGGAGCAGGGCCATCCCGTCCCCGCGCACTACAACCAGTCGCTGCTGCTGGACGTGGACGCCGCCCTGGGCGACGCCGCGCTGGAGGCGGCGCTCGCGGCGGTGGTGCGGCACCACGACGCGCTGCGCCTGCGCTTTCGCCGGACGGACGCGGGGTGGGAGCAGTGGCACGCGCCGGAGGCCGGGATCGCGCTGGAGCGGGTGGACCTGGCCGGGCTCGCGGCGGACGCGCGGGCGCGGGCCCAG
Organism: Longimicrobium sp.; assembly: GCA_035635315.1. Lineage (GTDB taxonomy): Bacteria > Gemmatimonadota > Gemmatimonadetes > Longimicrobiales > Longimicrobiaceae > Longimicrobium. The sequence goes on along the minus strand of DASQBH010001238.1, from coordinate 3,128 downwards.
GCACGGGCCATGGACGCGCGGCAGGCGTCGCTGGACCTGGAGCGCGGGCCGCTGGGGCGCGCCGTCCTCTTCGACCGCGGCGGCGCGGGGCGGCAGCTGCTGATCGTCCTCCATCACCTGGTCGTCGACACCGTCAGCTGGACGATCGTGCGGGACGACCTGGAGCGCGCCTGCGGCCAGGCGGAATCCGGCGAGCCGATCGACCTGGGGGCGAAGAGCACGCCGTTCGGGGAATGGGCGGAGGCGCTGCGGGCGTACGCGGCCGGCGATGCGCTCCGGGCCCAGGCGGCGCACTGGCTGGCGCAGGGCGCGGAGGGCGTGGCGCCGCTCCCCGTGGACGGCACGGGCGAGGCGCAGGCGGACGCGTGCACGCTGGAGGTGCGGCTGGACGCGGAAGAGACGCGCGCGCTGCTGCGCGAGGTGCCGGCCGCGTACCGCACGCAGGTGAACGACGTGCTCCTGTGCGCGCTGGCGGAGGCGGTCTCCGGGTGGACGGGGAGCCCGCGCGTGCGGCTGGCGCTGGAGGGCCACGGGCGCGAGGAGGAAGTCGCCCCAGGCGCGGACCTTACGCGCACCGTGGGCTGGTTCACCAGCATCTACCCCGTCGTGCTGGACGCGGGCGAGGGGGGAGGCCCGGGCGACCGGCTGAAGCGCGTGAAGGAGCAGCTGCGCGCGGTGCCGGCGCGGGGGATCGGCTACGGCGTGCTGCGCTACCTGGGGACGGACGCGGAGCTGCGCCGGGCGCTGGCCGCGCAGGCGGAGCCGGAGATCTCGTTCAACTACCTGGGCCAGCTGGACGGCGGCCCCGAGGCCGATACGCGGCTCCGCGTGTCAGGCGACGGCCGCGGGCGCGAGTGGGCGCGGGAGAACCGCAACCGCTACCCGCTGGCCATCAACGGCGGAATCGTGGACGGCTGCCTGGCGCTCTGGTGGACGTACGGCGAAGAGACGCACCGGCGCGAGACGATCGAGCGGCTGGCGGGGGCGTACGTGCAGGCGCTGCGCGGCCTGATCGCCCACTGCCGCCAGGCGGGCGCGGGCGGGTGCACGCCGTCGGACTTTCCGCTGGCCGGCCTTACGCAGGCGGAGCTGGACACGGCGCTGCGCGGGGTCGAGGGCGTGGTGGAGGACCTGTATCCGCTCTCGCCCATGCAGGAGGGGATGCTCTTTCACGCCGTCTACAGCGGCGAGGACCAGGAGTACCAGACGCAGGCGGCCCAGCGGCTGGAGGGGCCGCTGGACGTGGAGCTCTTCCGGTACGCGTGGGCCCAGGCGGCGCGCCGCTACTCTGCGCTGCGCACCTCGTTCGTGTGGGAGGGGCTGCCGCGCCACCTGCAGCGGGTGCAGGCGGAGGTGGAGATCCCCTGGCGCGTGGAGGACTGGCGCCACCTGCCCCCCGACGCGCAGGAGGCGGCGCTGCAGCGGTACCTGGACGAAGACCGCGTGACGGGGTTCGTCCTGCAGCGGGCGCCGCTCGTCCGCCTGGCGCTCTTTCGCGTGGCCGACGACGCCCACTGGTTCGTCTGGAACCAGCACCACCTGCTGATGGACGGATGGTCGTGCGCCCGGCTGGCGGCCGAGGTGTTCGGCACGTACGCGGGGTGGAGGACGGGCGCGGCGGTGCAGCCGGGGCGCGTGCGGCCGTACCGCGACTACATCGCGTGGCTGCAGCGGCAGGACGCGCAGGGGGCCGAGCGCTACTGGCGCCGGACGCTCGCCGGGTTCACCGCGCCCACGCCGCTGGGGGTGGACCGCCCCGCGGCCGCGGCGGGGGTGGTGAGGCACGCCCGGCTCACCGCCGCGGTCTCCGCGCATCTCACGGGGCGGCTGCAGGAGGTGGCGCGCGGCAGCCGCGTGACGCTGAACACGGTGCTGCTGGGCGCGTGGGGTCTCCTCCTCTCCCGCTACGGCGGCGAGGAGGACGTGGTGCTGGGCACCACCGTCTCCGGCCGGCAGGCGGGGCTGGAGGGGGTGGAGGAGATGGTCGGCCTGTTCATCAACACGCTCCCCGTGCGGATGCGGGTGGACGGCGCCGCGCGGATGGACGACTGGCTGGGCGAGCTGCAGCGCGCCCAGGCCGGGGCGCGGGAGTTCGAGTACGCGTCCCTCCCGCAGGTGCAGGGGTGGAGCGAGGTGCCGCGCGGCACGCCGCTCTTTGAAAGCCACTTCATCTTCGAGAACTACCCGCTGGAGCGCGCGGTCGAGAGCGGCAGCGGCGACGGGGGTGGCTCCGCCACCGGGCTGCGGGTGACGGACGGCCGCGGACTGGAGTGGAACAACTTCCCCCTCTCCCTGCTCGCGGCGCCGGGGCCGGAGCTCGCCCTGATCCTGAGCTACGACGAGAACCGCTTCGACCGGGGCACCGCCGAGCGGATGCTGGGCCACCTGGGGCGCGTGCTGGAGCAGGTCGCCGCAGATCCACGCATCCGCCTGGCGGAGGTGGAGCTCAGCGGGGCCGACGAGCGCCGGCGCGTGGTGGAGGAGTGGAACCGCACGGACGCCGCGTACCCCGCGGACCGCTGCATCCACCAGCTCTTCCAGGAACAGGCGGCCCGCACCCCGGACGCCGCGGCCGTGGTCTTCGGCGGTGCGTCGCTCAGCTACCGCGAGCTGGACGCGCGGGCGAACCGCATCGCCCACCACCTCGTCGGCCTCGGAGTAGGGCCCGAGGTGCGGGTGGGGCTCTGCCTGGAGCGCGGCCTGGACCTGCTCCCCGCGCTGCTGGGGGTGATCAAGGCGGGCGGCGCCTACGTCCCGGTGGATCCGGCCCATCCCGCGGAGCGCATCGGCTACGTGCTGGCGGACTCCGCCGCCGCCGTGCTGCTGACGCAGGCGTCGCTGCGCGATTCCATCCCGGTGCGGGCGGAGGTCCAGGTCGTCTGCGTCGACACGGAGAGGGAGCGGATCGCGGGGGAGAGCGCGGAGGTGCCCGTCACCGCGGTCACGGCGGAGAACCTGGCGTACGTCATCTACACCTCCGGGAGCACGGGGCGTCCCAAGGGCGTCGCGATGCACCACCGGGGTGTCTGCAACTACATCGACTGGGGCGTCCGCGCGTACGGGGCGGACCAGGGAAGCGGCGCGCCCGTCTTCTCGTCGATGGCGGTGGACCTCACCATCACCAACCT
>DASQBH010001237.1:0-4721 GCA_035635315.1 Longimicrobium sp. | reverse complement strand
GGTGATCGCGGTGGCGCAGGGCTCCACCAGGGCCGACACCTCCGCCGTAACGGTGACGGCCCCGTCCACTCCGCCGCCCAGCGGCGCGTACACCAGGCTGCTGGGGGACGACTGGCGGTCGTACACCAGCAAGACGGGGCTCTCCACGTACTACTCGTCGGCGGACCTGGCGAACGTGGACCTGGTGAGCGACCCGGTCTTCGGGCAGGTGGTGCGGATCAGGCACGCGGCGGGGAGCACGGCGTCGCCGCGGCTCACGCGCTCGCTGCCGGCGCCGGCCAGCCGCGTGTGGTACCGCTGGCGGGCAAAGTTCTCGCCGGGGTGGACCACGGGCGGCAGCACGTGGACCATGGGCCAGTGGACGTGGTCCGGCTACAACGGCCTGGCCTCCACGGGCTTCAGCGGAACGAGCCACCAGCTGGCGTTCAACGTCCGCGACGCCTCGTTCCGCTACCTGAGCTACGCCGAGACGCAGCTGGCGGGGAGCAGCACCTGGGGGAGCGTGGGGACGGAGTTCAGCGACAGCCAGTGGTACGAGTACGTGATGCTGTGGGAAAAGACCGGCAGCACCACGGGCCGCCAGCACTGGTGGGTGCGCCGCCTGACGACGGGTGGCGCGGTGGCGAACAACGCGTGGAAGTACTACGGCGTCTCGCTCTCCGGCGCCGCCACGCCGCAGGTGGGCGCGGTGAGCCTGGGGGCCAGCGGCCTGGGCCGCGCCCCGGCTTCCACGCAGTACGCGTACTGGGGACCGTGGGAGGTGGTGGACGGCACCCGCTACGCCAACCCGTTCGCCATGCCGGGCTTCTGACGGCGGCGGGTCTGCGGTAAGGGGAAGGGGAGGGGCTTCGGCTCCTCCCTTTTTTCGTGAACGGGTGAACGGGCCGGATCTGGCGATGCCGCACTTTCGCACTCTCGCACTCTCGCACTCTCGCACTCTCGCACTTTCGCACTTTCGCACTTTCGCACTCCCCCGCGGAACCGCCGTTGCACTTCCCGTCTGCCGCCGATGTCGTCCCGCTCCGCGTGGGCGGAGCTTCTCGTGGATCGCAATCGCATGCAACACAACGGCTTGCCCGCTCGTGGAACCGCCGTGGCCCTGCTGCTCGTGTGTGGCGTGGCCGCAACAGCCGCGGGCGTTACGTGGGCCGCGACGCGCGCGCTGGGGCCGCCGCGGGCGCAGCCGGTGGCGTACGCGCCAGCCGTGCCCGGGCCGTCGCCCGCGATCGCGGTGGGCGCGGAGACGTGGGCCGGGGACGTGGGCCCGGGCGATCCATCCGCCGCGTTCAACGCAGCCGCCGCGGATTCGCAGGGGAGCGGCGTCGCGTACGAAAGGGCGGCGGGGGACGACTGGCGCGGGTACCGCTCGGTGGACGACCTGCGGGCGGCGGGGGATTTCTGGTGGTTTCGCCAGGAGGACGTGTACCGCTGGGTGCAGCTGGTGCCCGACGCGCGGTACGGCCAGGTGGCGCGCATCGTCTTCGCGGCCTCGGCGGAGCCGGGGTTCGCGCCGCACATGACGGCGCGCCTCCCCGTGCCGCTGGACCGCATGTGGTTCCGCTGGCAGATGCGCTTTTCGCCCGGATGGACGACGGAGGGGCCCAATCCCCCGGGCCACGCCAACAGCTACAAGGTGGCGTTCTGGCTGTGGGAAGGCTACGACGGGCGCGGCCAGGTGGAGATCTCCAACACCGACCAGTACGTCCTGGGCCTGGCGGCGGGCCGCGGCGGAGCCTGGCTCCCCTGGCGCGCGCGGCCGCTGCCGGGGAGCGGTGACTTCGGCCGGGTGACCACGGAGTGGACGGACGGACAGTGGTGGGAGTTCGTCGCCCTGTACGAGCGGATGGGCGAGCAGCGCGCCCGCCAGCACTGGTGGCGCCGACGCCTTTCTCCCCAGCCCGGCGCCTGGACGTACGCGGGGACGGAGGTGGAGGGCGCGCCCGTGCCCCGCGTGCGCGCCGTGACGCTGGGCGCCAACCGCAACAAGAGCACGCCCCGGCAGATGCACATCGACTGGGGACCCTGGGAGGTGGTGGACGGCACCCGCTGGCCCGACCCGTTCGGGATGCCGCGCATCCCCTGAATCCGCCGCCCCCATCCTGCCCCGCCATCCCGGAGGCCGCCGTGCCCGCCGTCCACCCCACCCCCCCGCTCCTCCCGTCCCCCGTCGTCCCGCTTCCCGGGCGGATGGACGGCGTGCACCCCGTCCCCCTCCACCACCCGCGGCGCGTCCCCCGGGCGCTCGCCGCCATCCTGGCGCTGGCGGCGGCGCTGCGGCTCCCGGGGCTCTGGCGGTATCCGCTGGAGCAGGACGAGCTGTACACGGTGCTGGAGTCGCGGCTGTTGTGGGACGTGCCGCTGCAGCCGGGGATCGACGCGCGCCCGCTGTACTTTCTGCTGCAGCACGCGCTCTCGTGGCTGCTGCCGGACTCGCCCGCGGGGCTGCGGGCGGCGCCGTTCGTCTTCGGGATGCTGGGGGTGTGGCTGGCGTGGCGGGTGGGGGCGCGGCTGGTGGGCCCGTCCGCCGGTGTGCTCGCGGCGTTTCTTGCCGCCGTGGCGCCCTGGCACCTGCACGCGTCGGGGATGGCGCGCTACTGGACGCTGCTCTTTCTCCTCTCCGCCGCGTTCCTGCTCGCCCTCAGCCGCGGGTACGACGCGGACCGTCCGCGCGACTTCGCCCTGGCGCTGGCGGCGCTGCTGGCAGGCATGCTCACCCATCCCACCTTTCTCTTTCCCGCGGCGGGGGCGGCGCTCGGCGCGTCGCTGGTGACGGCGGACGGGCGCCCTGGCTGGCGCTGGCCGTCGCGGCGGGCGTGGGCGTGGCTGTGGATCCCCTTCCTGGTCACCGTCGCCCTCTTCTTCGGCGTGCTGAAGCTGGCGGGACGGGGGGACGCGGTGCGCAACTGGGGCGGGCGCGGGTGGCTGGCCAGCCTGCGCCTGGTCCCCGCGATGGTGGAGTGGCTCACCCCCGCCGTGGTGGTGGCGGGGATCGCGGGCGCGCTGCTGCTGCTGGGTGAGCGCGGCGCGGCGCGGCGGCGGTGGGGGATGATGACGATCACCGGCTGCGGCGCCACCCTGGTGCTGCTTCTCGCCGCCTCCACCCGCACCGACGTCTACGCCGACTACGCGGTGGCGATGCTGCCGCTGCTCTTCGTCTCCGCGGGCGCGCTGGCGCAGCTGGCGGCGGAGCGGATGCGCGCGGGCGCCGCCGTGGCGACGGCGGTGCTGGCGGCGCTGCTGGGCGCGGCCGTGCTCCCCGCGGCCGCCTCGCACCTGTCGGACGGCACGCGCTTCGACTACCGGCCGGCGTTCCGCCACGTGCAGCGCGCCGCGCCGGGGCGGCTGGTGCTGACGTGGCCGCTCATCGTGCAGCGCCACTATGCGCCCGGCCTGCGCGCCGCCGAGCTGCGCGGCGGCCCCGGCCGGCTGGACGCCTGGCTGGCGGCGGAGGGGGAGGTGTGGGTGATTGCGTCCGTCAAGCGCTACGGCATCGCGCTGGACGATTCCGGCGCGATGGCGGCATGGCTGGCGCGCCGCTGCCGTCGCGACGCCGCCTTCGAGCGTCCCCGCTGGGACTACCGCGTCCACCGCGTGGAGGTCTGGCGCTGCACGCGGGACGACTGATCACATCATACCGTTCATCTCCTGCCGATTCGGCTGAACACCAGTTGCATCTCGGAGAACTGCATGTCTCACACGGGGTCAACGGGGTCAACGGTAAAGAATCAAAAACCGTTGACCCCGTGTGAGACCGCCGTAGAAACCACAGGTGCACAATTAACTGCGAGGTGCCGTCCTTCCCTCAGTCGCTCACCACCCGGTCGACCGCGACGGCGGCTTCGGCAGGCTGCGGGGGCGCGGCGGCGGGAACCACGCGAAAGATCTCGCGGCGCCCTCCGGCCATCAGCGCGGCGAATCGCGGGTACCATTCGCGAAACTCCGGCGCCGCCATGGAGGCCTGCAGTGACCGCTCGAAACCGGCGAGGTCGTCGAACTCCTGCTCCAGCACCAGCTGGTAATAGTCGCCGGTCAGGTCGGTGAGCAGGCGCGAGCTGCGTACGCCGCCGCCGTGCTCCTCTTCCAGCCGCATCCCTTCCTGGGCCAGCGCGACCGCCTCGCGCGCCCGACCGAACTGCACCTGGAACACCTCGCGGACCAGGATCATGGCATCCTCCCGGAGAATGGGGTGGTGGGTGCGGGACCGCGCAGGAAGGGTGGCACCCCCCCGTCCCGGCCTTCAAGCAAACCTTTGCCGCCCAACCCGGCCGGCACCGGGCCTTCCACCTGTCGCGCCGCCGCAACAGGCGGAGCCGGGCGGCGACAGAGGGGCGGGGTAGATGGACGGAAAACGCGCGCGAACGCTGGCCTTTCTCCCCGCGGCGCGGGGCACCGCGATTGCCCCGGCGGCGGGGCATGAACGGACCGATCGAGCTTTCCGCCGTCTTTCCCGCCTTCAACGAAGAGGCGCGCCTGGAGCCGCCGCTGCGCGAGGCCGCCGCGTACCTGGCCGACACCGGCCGCCGCGCCGAGCTCATCGCCGTGGACGACGGCAGCCGCGACGGCACCAGCGCCCTGGTGCACCGGCTGACGGACGAGATCCCCGGGCTGCGGCTGATCCGCCTTCCCGCGCACCGCGGCAAGGGATACGCCGTGCGCACGGGGATCGTGAACGCGCGCGGCCGCCGCGTGCTGATGGTGGACGCGGACGGCTCCACCCCCTT
>DASQBH010001236.1:0-2587 GCA_035635315.1 Longimicrobium sp. | reverse complement strand
GTCGTGGCGGGTGCAGGGGGCGAGGCGGTGGCCCACGACCTGTTCCTGGACGGCAACACCTTTGGCGGCCAGGCGCGGGTGTCGCGCGAGCCGCTGGTGGCGCGGACCACCTGGGGCGTGGGGTTTTCCGCGCGCAGGCTGTCCATGGAGTACCGCGTGCAGCGCCGTTCGCGCGCGTACGCCGAAGAGCCGGGCGGGCACCCGTACAGCACCATCGAGATCACCTGGCGGCGCTAGGCCGCCGTTTTTCCGCGGCCGGGAAACCCGCCGCACCCCTTCGGCGTATCAAGCGCCGTATCCATCATAACCCGAGTCTCACGGAGCCATGAGAACCTCCAATCCGTCGCTGAACTCCAAGACCTTCGAGCGGGCCGCGCCGGGCACCGGCGTAATGACCATCGAGGGCACGGTGAACCGGGTGGGCATCCTGCTGGTGCTGATGCTGATCCCCGCCGCGTACATGTGGAACAAGGTGCTGGGCGCGTGGGATCCCAGCGCCGCGATGGGCACCGCCATGATCGGCGCGATCGGCGCCTTCGTCGTCGCGATCGTCACCGTCTTCAAGAAGACGTGGGCGCCGGTCACCGCGCCGATGTACGCCGTGCTGGAGGGCCTGTTCCTGGGCGCCATCAGCGGCGTGTTCAACCAGATGTACCCGGGAATCGCCATGCAGGCGATCGCGCTGACCATGGGCGTGCTGTTCACGCTGCTGCTGGCGTACCGCTCGGGGCTCATCCGCGCCACGGAGAACTTCAAGCTGGGCGTGGTGGCGGCGACGGGCGGCATCGCGATGCTGTACCTGGTGAACATCGTGATGGGCTTCTTTGGCGCCGGCATCCCGTTCATCCACGAGAGCGGCACGTTCGGCATCCTGTTCAGCCTGTTCGTGGTGGTGATCGCGGCGCTGAACCTGGTGCTGGACTTCGACTTCATCGAGAACGGGGCGGCCGCCGGCGCGCCCAAGTACATGGAGTGGTACGCCGCGTTTGGCCTGATGGTGACGCTGGTGTGGCTGTACCTGGAGATCCTGCGCCTGCTGGCCAAGCTGCAGAGCCGCGACTGATCTTCCGCTCCCGGTAGATGAGGAAAGGGCGGGCTCCCCGGCGCGGGAGCCCGCCCTTTCGTCGTAGCTACCTTGAAAAGCACTCACGCAGAGCAGCAGAGATGCAGAGTAGCGGAGAAGATCGAAGTTCTCTGCTTCTCTGACCCTCTGCTTCTCTGCGTGAGTGCTTTTCTTCAGGACTTCGTGGCGCGCACGGGGCCGGCGGGGGTGTCGATGACCAGCGCGCCGCCTTCGATGCGCACGCGGGTGATGGCGCCTGTGGCCATGTCGTACGAGGCCCACGCATCCGCAGCGGTGGGGACGAACAGGGTGGGCGGCGGCGGGCGCATCGGCGAGATGTCGGCGACTTTGCCGTCTTCCCAGATGACGCGCAGCAGCGGCGTGCCCCGCTCGAAGCGCATCCGCACCACCGTAAACGCCCTGGCACCGCGCGGCGAGGTGCCCACGTGCTCCACCCCCTGCAGCTCGCCCAGCCGCTCGCGCGCGTCGGTCATGTACTCCTCGTTCATCCGCCGCACCTCGTCCAGCGGCGTCTCTCCGCCCATCGCCTGGTGCATGGGGGCGTAGTCGCCGCGCGTGGACGCCTGCAGCATGGCCACGGCCCGCGCGCCCAGCGAATCCAGCCGCGCATCGCCCGCGCCCCCGTTCAGCACGGCGTACGCCTCCTGCCCCTCCGGCCGGATGGTGAGTCCGGCGCCGTCCGCCGCCACCGCCAGCGTGCCGCCGCCGGGGAGGCGCCAGGTGCCCGCGACGGCGGCCGCGCGCGCGGGGTCGCCGTCCACCGCGACGGGCGGGGCGATCACCTCGCCGCCAAAGACGGTGCGGGCGATGGCCTGCAGCGAGCTCGCGGCGGGGGCGTCGGCGCTGTTGGACATCACCAGGATCACCACGCCCTCGTCCACGTAGCGGCGAAAGTCGGCGAAGAAGATGCCGTTGCCGCCGTTGTGCGAGATCAGCTTCGTCCCGCGGATCGTGGGGGCGATGGCCCACCCGTAGCCGTAGTACGACTGGGAGCCCTCGCCCTCCTGCACGTGCTGGGTCCACATCTTCCGCTTCGCCTCCGCGCTCAGGATGGCGTCGCCCTCCAGCGCCCGGTGCCAGCGGAACAGGTCCGACACGCTGGAAAGCACGCCGCCGTTGCCGCGCAGGTTCCAGTACGGCCCGTCCGCCGCCCACAGGTGGTCCACCGGCGATCCCCAGCGCTGGCCGGCGCGGTAGCCCACCGCCAGCTCGCCCGGCCGCCACTGCACGCCGCGGTAGCCGGTGCGCGTCATCCCCGCCGGTCCCCACAGCTTTTCGCGCAGGTACTGCTCGTACGGCACCCCCGACGCCTTTTCCACCACCATCGCCAGCAGCGAGTAGCCGGAGTTGCTGTAGTCGTAGCGCGTGCCCGGCGCCCACTGCAGCTCGGAGGAGAGGATGACGCCCGCCAGCGAGTCGCGCTCCGCCACCTCGTAGTCGCCGCCGAACACGTCCTGCAGCCCGGACGAGTGCGTCAGCAGGTGGTGCAGCGTCATCGACTGC
>DASQBH010001235.1:0-2309 GCA_035635315.1 Longimicrobium sp. | reverse complement strand
CGGCACGCTGGCGTACGGGGAGCTGAACGCCGCGGCCAACCGGCTGGCGCGCGTGCTCCGCCGCCGCGGCGTGGGGCTGGACGCGCGGGTGGCGGTGGCGATGGAGCGTGGGCCGGAGCTTCCCGTCGCCCTGCTGGCGGTGCTCAAGGCCGGCGGCGCGTACGTGCCGGTGGACCCCGACTACCCCGCCGAGCGCATCCGCTACGTCCTGGACGACTCCGGCGCGGCGCTGATCCTCTGCACCGGCGCGACACGCGAGCGCGTAGAAGGCGCCGGCGCGGAGACGCTGATTGTCGATCTCGACTGCGACCTGCTGCGGCGCGAGGACGCGGGCGATCTGGAGGCCGAGATCCATCCCGAGGCGCTGGCGTACGTCATCTACACCTCCGGATCGACGGGGCGGCCCAAGGGTGTCGGAATCAGCCACCGCGCGCTGGGCTCGCACAACCTGGCCGTCGTCGCGCGCTACGGGCTGACGGCCGCGGACCGCGCGTCGCAGCTCACCTCCATCGGCTTCGACATCTCCGTCGAGGAGATCTTCCCGACGTGGGCCGCGGGGGGCGCCGTCGTCTTTCGCCCCGAGCAGGTGGCGGGGTTCGGGTCGGAGTTCATGGCGTGGCTGGCGCGCGAGCGCGTGACGGTGCTGAACATCCCCACCGCCTTCTGGCACGCCTGGGTGCACGACCTGGCCGCGTCCGGCGAGTCGCTCCCCTCCTCGCTGCGGCTGGTGATCGTGGGCGGCGAAAAGGCGCAGCCGGTGGCGCTGGCCGAGTGGCGCCGCATCGCCGGTTCCGGAATCCGGTGGATGAACGGCTACGGCCCCACGGAAGCCGCCGTGACCGCGACGGTCCACGAGGCCGTGGGCGACGTGGACGGCGAGGTGCCGATCGGCCGGGCGATGCCCAACGCGCGGACGTACATCCTCTCCGACGAGCTGCACCCCCTGAGCGAGGGCGAGCTGTGCATCGGCGGCGAGGGGGTGGCGCGCGGCTACCTGCGGCGCCCAGGGCTGACGGCGGAGCGGTTCGCGCCGGACCCGTTCGGCGCGCCCGGGAGCCGCCTGTACCGCACCGGCGACCGCGCCCGCTGGCGCGCGGACGGCGAGATCGAGTTCCTGGGCCGCGTGGACGAGCAGGTGAAGATCGCCGGCTTTCGCGTGGAGCCGGGCGAGGTGGAGGCGGTGCTGGCGGAGCACCCCGGCGTCAGCCAGGCGGCGGTCGTCGCCCGCGCGTTCGAGGGCGCGGGTGTGCGGCTGGTGGCGTATGCGGTGCCTGCGGCGGACGGGGTAGACGAGGGCGAGCTGCGGCGCTGGCTGCGCGAGCGGCTCCCCGGCTTCCTGGTCCCCTCCGCGCTCGTCCTTCTCGACGCGCTGCCGCTGAGCGCGCACGGCAAGATCGACCGCCGCGCCCTTCCCGCGCCGGCGGAGCTGGACCCGCCGCTCGCCGGCTTCGCGGAGCCGCGCGGCGACACGGAACTCGAGGTGGCGCAGGCGTGGCGTGAAGTGCTGGGCATCTCCCGGGTGGCCGCGGACGCGGACTTCTGGGAGCTGGGCGGACACTCGCTGCTGGCCATGCAGGTGCTCTCCCGCATCCGCCAGCGGCTGGGGGTGGAGCTCCCCGTCCGCGCGCTGTTCGACGCGCCCACGGTGGCGGCTTTGGCGGCGGCGGTGGACGCGGCGCGCGCCGAATCGGTGCACCTGCCCCCCGCACCCCTGCGCGCGTCCCGCCGCGCCGATCCGCAGCCGCTGAGCTTCGCGCAGCAGCGGCTCTGGTTCCTGCACCAGATGGAGCCGGAGAGCCCGTTCTACAACCTGCCCTTCTCCGTGCGGATGGAGGGGGTGCTGGAGGTGGATGCGCTCCGCCGCGCGCTGGCGGAAATCGTCCGGCGGCACGAGGTGCTGCGGACCACCTTCCGCGCGGACGCGTCCGGGTCGTGGCAGGTCATCCATCCCGCCCCCGCGACCTTCGACCTGACCGTTGCCGACCTGCGCGCGCTCCCCGGCGAGTGGGCGCGCGGCGAGGTGCTGCGGCTGGCGGCGGACGAGGCGGAGCACCCGTTCGACCTGCGCCGCGGGCTGATGCTGCGCGCGCTCCTCATCCGCGTCAGCGAGACGGACCACACCCTCGTCCTCAACCTCCACCACGTGGCGGGAGACGGGTGGTCGATGGACCTCCTGTTCCGCGAGCTCTCCGCCCTGTACGCCGCCTTCCGGGCGGGCCAGCCGTCGCCGCTGGCGGAGCTGCCGCTGCAGTACGCGGACTACGCCGAGTGGCAGCGGCAGTGGATGGCGGGCGGCGCGCTGGACGAGC
>DASQBH010001234.1:0-8925 GCA_035635315.1 Longimicrobium sp. | reverse complement strand
GTGTAGCTGCCCCGCATCTCGTCCGTCAGCGCGTTGGCGGCGATGAAGATGGGGCCGTCGCGGTCCACGGTGAACTCGGCGCGCGAGTCGGTGCCGCCGCCGCTGTCGTCGTCGCGGACGATGAGCTCCATCTCGTCGCCCTCCATCCGCCCGACGGTAAGGAAGGTGTCGAAGTCGCCGGACCGCATGGTGAGCGACAGGCGCTCGCCGGCACGCGCCTGGTAGGTGTAGATGTCGAACAGCGAGCCGTCGTCCATCACCGGGTCGCCGGTCTGCAGCTGGCCGGTGCGGCGCTGGCCCGCGGTGAGCGCCACGGCTTCGCTGCGGTCCTCGGCGATGGCCTGCGGCCGGTCGTTGCCGCTGGGGGTGGAGGCCACGGTCTGCACGGTGCCCGGCGTGCCGTTGTTGCCGGCGAAGTAGAAGTCGCCCATGATGGACGACGACTCCCACGGCACCTGGTCGCCGTTGCTGGCCGCCGTCACGGCGATGCGCACCTGCTTGTGCATCTGCTCGATGGGCAGCCCCGGCTGGTTGAGGAAGCGCAGCAGCTGCTGCGTGTACAGCCCGTTGCCTGCGGCGGCGGTGCCGTCGCTGGCCACGTCGCCCGGGGCGGTGGCGTAGGCGATGAAGGTGCCCGCGGGGGCGTTCATCATGGCCAGGCCGTTGCTGGACGAGCGGAAGCTGCGCGCGAACGGATTGTTACGGCACGCGTCAAGGAACACGATGTTCACGCGGCTGCGGGCGGCCTCCATCTGCGCCATCACCAGCCCCACGTTCACCGTGCCGTACTCCACCTCTTCCTCGTTCTCGATGGCGGCGTCGACGGGAACCACGTAGTTCTCGCCCTTTACCTGGATGCCGTGGCCCGAGTAGTAGTACAGGGCCACGGTGTTCTGGTCCAGCTGCCGGCCGAACTCGCGGATGTCCTGCGCCATCTCGCGCTGGCTGCGGTTTTCGCGCAGCATGACGTTGAAGCCCAGGCGCTGCAGCGACTGCGCGACGGCGCGCGCGTCGTTCACCGGGTTGCGCAGCACGCCGGCGTTCTCGTACTGCCCGTTGCCCACCACCAGCGCCACGCGGCGCTCGGCCTGGGCCAGCAGGGTGGCGGGGACCACGGTGGAAAGCAGGACGGCGAGCAGGGCCGCCTGCCGCCGAAGGGTGCGGCTGGTGCGGTTCATGGTGAGCAGTGCGGGATCCAGGTGACGAAGGGCAGGGACCGCGAGGGACCATCGCAGGGTGCGCCGCGGGGGCGGCACACCGGGAATATGGCTTCTCCGGAACCCTGGATCAAGGAAATACTGCACCTGCATCTGGAACCGGGCCCGGGACTTCGGCGAAACCTCCGCGCGTCCCGGCGCCGCGCCCGGACCATGCTCCCGGTCCGAACGGGCGCATGGTACCATCCGCGATCTGTCCCGGTTCCATGTAGCAGCAAGGAGGAGGATGGACGGGTCGATGGAGGGCAGATCCTCGCCGTCGCCGCGGACGGTGCGCGACGGCGGATGCGGGCGTAGATTGGCGGCCCGGGCAGCGCATCCCATCCACCCGATCATCCCGTTTTCGCCATGGCAGAGAAGACCATCTTCAGCCGGATCATCGACGGCGAGATCCCCGGCAGCTTTGTGTACCAGGACGAGCACTGCGTGGCCATCCGCGACATCAACCCCGCGGCGCCCGTGCACGTGCTGGTGATCCCCCGCAAGCCGATCCCCTCCATCGCCGACCTGACGCCGGAGGACCACGCCCTTGCCGGCCACCTGCTGATGGTGGTGAAGAAGGTGGCGGAGCAGGAGGGGGTGGCGGAGCGCGGCTACCGCGTGGTGATCAACGCGGGCGACGAGGGCGGGCAGACGGTGCCGCACCTGCACGTGCACATCCTGGGCGGCAAGCAGCTGCACGGCCACGGCACCGCCTGACGCGGAGGCGACGATGGAGCAGGTTGCCGCCGCCGCCGTGGTGACCGAGCGCGACCGGCTGCTGGACGAGCTGCGCCGCGCCTGGGACGGCGATCCCTGGCACGGCGACCCGGTGCGCCGGGTGCTGGAGGGGATCACCGCCCAGCAGGCCGCCGCGCGCCCGCTGCCGCACGCGCACGGCGTGTGGGAGCTGGTGCTGCACATGACGTCGTGGACGCGCGAGGTCACCCGCCGCCTGCGCGACCGCGTGGCGCGCGAGCCGGCGGACGGCGACTGGCCCGCCCCCGGCACCGGCGAGGGCGAGTGGAACGCGGCGCTCGACGCGCTGGCCCGCGCCCACGCCGAGCTGGTGGACGCCGTCGCCGCGTTTCCTCCCGCGGAGCTGGACCGGACGGTGGGGGAAGAGCGCGACCGGCCGCTGGGCGCCGGCGTACCGTACGCCGTAATGCTGCACGGCATCGCGCAGCACCACGCCTACCACGCCGGCCAGATCGCGCTGCTCAAAAAGAGCTTCGGCTGATCGATACAGCCGGTGAACGACGAAGGCCGCCGGAGCGCATCCGGCGGCCTTTCGTGTGTGGATCAGGACGGCTGGGTGACCAGCCGGTCCAGCAGCCGCTTCATCTCGTCGACGCTCCGGTCGGAGCGCGCGACCGTGCGTACGCGTGCGCCGCTGGAATCCTCGATGGTGATGGTGATCGTGCGGTCGCGCGGCGCCCTGGCCGATGGGCGATCGAGGATGAACGCGAGGATGCACATGCACGTGGAGACGATGCTCCCCGCAATGGCCAGCGTTTCGAAGCTCATGTTTTCTCCTGGTGGCCAAAGTACAGGCAGCTCGCGCCCGCGATCAGCACGGCAGCGAACAGCCATACGGAAATCGTCAGGATGGATCCGTGGTCGGGGCTGGGCCGCGACTGGATGATGGCGTAGTAGAAGGACGAGAGCACCACCACCACCATCGAGGCCCCTGCGCCGAGCATCTTTCCCATCGCGTGCCCGCCACCGCCGGGAAAGAGCTCGCCGAGCGCCGCGGCTCCCAGAGTCGTGCAGATCAGCAGGAGCTCGCCGCGTGCGACCAGCATCTCCAGATGCACGATGCGCCCGTCCAGCCGCAGATTGAAGTGCGTGACCGCCAGCGGCACCAATGAGATCAGCACGCTGAACATGAACCAGCGCACCAGTTTCTCCGTGCGCGCGTCCATGGCGCCTCGAGGGCTCCGCAGCCCCTCCCCGTCGTCCCGCTTCAGGGCCACCTCGAACGCTCGGCTCATCATCCCACCTCCTCGTGTAAACCGTCGGGATTGTCGCGTGCGGAGACAAGTAAAAGCAACCGGAGTAAACGCGTCAAGTCCCTTTTCCGAAGCCGCCAACGTAAACACAAAAAGCAGCGGGAACGCCGCGTTTTCCGCCAGCGTCCCCGCTTATGTTTCCCGAAAATGGGTCGGTCAGACCCCGGCGGGCTCGCCCTGCGGCTCCCAGGCGACGATGCGGCCTTCCATCGCGCTGGCGGCGACGGTGTAGGGCGAGGCCAGGTACAGCTGCCCGGGGCCGGAGCGCCCGGGGAAGTTGCGGTTGATGGCGCTGATGGTGACGTCCGTGGGCTTGCGGCTCACGCCGGGGCCCGCGTTGATGCAGGCGCCGCAACTGGGCTCGATGAAGGTGGCGCCCACCTCCTCGAACACGCGGTCGTACCCCTGCTCCTGGCAGTAGGCGTACACCTCCTGCGAGCCGCACTGGATGTACAGCTGCACGTGCTCCGGCTTGCGCACGCCCCGCTCGTGGTACTCGCGCAGGACGCGGGCGTACATGTCCATGTCCTCCTTCTTGCCCGCCGTGCAGCTGCCCGCGTAGGCGATGTCGATGCGCACGTCCTCGCCCAGCTCGTCCACGTACATTCCGTTCCCCGGGTCGCCGGGGAGCGCGATCATGGGCTGCAGCGCGGAGGCGTCGATCTCGATCACCTTCACGTAGTCGGCGCCCTCGTCGCTGAACAGGCCGTCGATCAGCCGCTCGGCCTGGGCGCGCTCCATCCCGCGCTGCTCCACCAGGTACTCCACCGTCTTGGCGTCCGGCGCCACGATGCCGGTAAACGCGCCCACCTCGGCGGCCATGTTGGTCATGGTGGCCCGCTCGTCCACCGACAGCGACTCCACGGCGGGCCCGGCGTACTCGATGATCTGGCCGATGGCGTGCCCGTCCTTGATGTACGGGTGGCGCAGGATCTCGAGCATGAAGTCCTTGGCCGACACGTTCTCCGGCTTCTCCCCGTTCACGATCACCTTGAACGAGCGCGGCACCTCCACGCGCACGTCCCTGGTGATCCACGAGTTGAAGATCGCGGTGGTCCCCACGCCAAAGGCGACGCAGCCCACGGCGCCGGCGTGCGGCGTGTGGCTGTCGCTGCCGATGATGACGTGGCCGGGAAGCGCGTACTGCTCCAGGATCTTGCTGTGGCAGATGGCCTCGGAGCCGTGCTTGCCGTGCCCCAGCTCGCCGTACAGCCGCACGCCCTGCTTTTCGGCGAACTGGCGCTGCTTGACCTCCAGCTGGTTGGCCACGTCCAGCAGCCCCAGCTGAACGCGCTCCGCGGGCATGGCGTCCTTGAGGAACGTCAGGTGGTCGCGGAAGAAGAGGATGGACCCCGGATCCACCACCTTTTCGTCCATCCCCACGTAGTGCTCGAAGAAGATGGCCGACATGGGCGTCACGTACTCGTGCGAGAAGCGGATGTCCGTCTGCACGAAGCCGCTGTCGCCCGGCTGCACCCACGGCACGCCGATCTCGCCCCTGGACAGGTCCGTGACCCAGTGCCGCGCGAAGATCTTTTCCGCGATGGTCATGGGCCGCGCGTGCCGGCCGTGGCGCGTTCCGTCCGGCGCGCCCTGCGAATCGGTGTCGACGTTGCTGGTGGAGGTGGCGACGAACTGGGCCGCCGCGTAGTCCACGCCGGTGTCGGGGCCGGGGCCCGGCTCGTTGCCCGCGCCGCTGCCGCGCAGCGCCGCCACGTCGTCCGCGGCGGGGCTCACGGTGCCGGGCTGGTCGTGGTGGCAGCTGATGGGCGGCGTCTGCACGGTGCCCTGCAGGCGCGCCACGTTGTAGTTGAACAGCCCGCCGTGCTCGATGATGCCGCGGGTGATCTCGTCGGCGCCGTCCGTGAACTCGCTCAGGGAGATGCTCTCGCCCCGGCGGATGCGGTCGATGAGCTCGAAGTTCGTCGACGTGAGCACGCCCAGGTTCTGGCAGTTCTCGCGGTAGATGCGCTCGATGTTCTCAGCGATCACCACCTTGATGCCGGCCATCATCTCGGCGTACGGGCTCTGCTCGCGCGAGCTTCCCTTGCCGCGCCGCTTGCCGCTTACGGAGGCGACGAAGCCCCCCTTCTTTACGCTCCCCTGCCGGATGGGGAACTCGCTTCCCGCCTTGAGGCCCAGGTAGGGGAACTCGCCCAGCGTCTCGTCGAAGTAGTAGCAGATGTACGCCGGCGTGATCTCGTCCGTCGAGATGTTGTCGCGCAGGATGCCGCGCACCTCGCCGGTGAGCTCGATGTCCTCGCCCTCCAGCTGGCGGCGTACCAGCTCCGGGTCGTCTACCAGGAACAGGATGCGGCCCTGGAGGCGCACCTCGGGGGGCAGCTTTTCGATGGAGCGCGTGAGCAGCGAACGGATCATCGGCACGCAAGGATTGGGAAGGCCGCGGGGCCTTCGCTGGCTTCGGGTCTCGGTATGGGTGCAACATGGGAAAATGGCACCCCGCGGCGCGTGCGGCAACCCGCGTACCCGCGCGCGGGAGGATAGCGTGAAGGGGTGAACGGGTGGTGTGATGGTGTGATGGTGGATGGTGGATGGTGGATGGTGGATGGTGGATGGTGGATGGTGGATGGTGGATGGTGGATGGTGTGGCGGTGGATGGTGTGCGGCGAACGGAAGGGCCGGCCCGGATGTCCGGACCGGCCCTTCATCATCGTTCGAGTTCAGGGTCAGTAGAGGATGACGCGGCGGCCGGGGTCGGCGGTGTCATCCGTGGTCTGCGTGGGCGGCGGGGCACACGGGTCCTCGCACGTCTCGCAGCTGTAGCACGTGAGATACAGGGTGCAGGCGTCGGAGCACGCCAACTCGTCGTAGCTCTCCTGATGCGCGCGGACGGTGCTGCGCAGGTTGCGCGGCGCGGGCGTGGTGTCGAACGACTGCACGTCCAGGTCTTCGAGGTTCAACAAGAGTTTCTGCATGTCGCCGTCTCGTGGTCAGGGTGGAGTGAGGGCGTGGGGCCGGCATCAGGAGCCGTAGAGGATGATGCGGCGCTGCTCCTCGGCGTCGCAGACGGCATCGCACGACACGCAGGTGGCGCAGCTGTAGACGGCGGAGCACAGGTCCGAGTAATCGCCGCCACCGTCGCCGCCGTTGTCGTCGTCCATGTAGCCGCGCACGGTGCAGCGGAGTTCCCGCGCGTCGCACGTGGTGTCGAAGGACTGCACATCCAGGTCGTCGAGGTTCAGGGCAAGCTTCTGCATGAGGATACCGGAAAGTGGGATGTTGGGCCGGAGCGCGGCGGGTCCGCCCCCCGGATACAGGGTCAACGCACCACCCGCGGCGGATCTTGACAGGTTTTTTGGAATTTTATCATCCGCTAATCCTGCGCTCAGGCGGGCTTCATCTTTTCCGTGCGCAGGGCGGAGCTGGAGCGAAGGCCGCCTGCCCACAGGGCGGGAGGCCGACGGTGCCCGGGCGGAGGGGGGCTTGCGGAGGGCTGGGGACGGGAGTAAGCTACCCAGTGTACGTTGATCTTTGGCTTACGGATTGTACACCCGCGAGGGACCGGCGGCGGGGCGGAGGCACATGCCTGCGCCTGATCTGCGTGTGCCCCTCGAGGCCATCCGGCGGGAGGCCGAACTGGCCCGCGATGCCGCTTCCCTCCGCGCCGTGGCGCGTGAGGTAGGCATCACGCCCATGGGTCTGCGCGGCTTTCTTCTGAACGAAGGCAAGCCGCAAGCGCGCACGGTCCGCAAGCTCAACTCGTGGTATGCACGGCGTATGGCCACGCGGCCGCCGGAGGGTGAGGACGAGGCGCGTGCCGCGCTTACGATTCTCGCCGGATATTATCCGCAAGCACAGCGCTTCCGCGTCGTGAGCCGGTTTCTCGACTCCATGGAGCGGGAATTCCGCGAGAGCGGCATGGCGCCGCCTGCGTGGATCGAAAAGCTCCGGGCCGAAATCCGGCAGGACGCGGGATAGGGCGCGGGGAGCGGCGGCGTACCGCATCAGCAAAGGCAGCGACACCCCTTCACCCGGTGCCGCTGCCTTTTTCGTCCGGATCGGCCACGGGGTCCGGCGCGCGGCGCGGTGCCGTGTCCGCACGGTTACTGGTGAGGGCTTGCACGAGCGCTTGCTGCCGTGGTAAGCTGTCCGGTGTAATCAATCCATTTTCGTACAAATCTTACACCGCCGGCTGACGCGGTGCCGGGCGGGGGCCAATGCCTTCGCCTGAGCTGCGCGTGCCCGTCGAGGTGATCCGGCGCGAGGCCGAGCTGGCCTGCGACGCGGCTTCGCTGCGCTCGGTGGCGGGCGAGGTCGGCATGTCACCCATGGGCCTGCGCTCGTTCATCCGGGGCGAGGGGCAGCAGCAGGAGCGCTCCCTGCGCAAGCTCAACTTCTGGTATGCGCGGCGGCTCGCGTCCCGCCTCCCCGAAGGCGAGCAGGAAGCCCGCTCCTCCCTGATCGTCCTGGCGGCGTTCTACCCGCTGGCCGACCGTTCGCGCGTGCAGGCCCGCGTGCTGGACGTGATGGAGGAAGAGTTCCGCGAGAGCGGGATGATGCCGCCCGAGTGGCTCGCCGCCCTGCGCGCCGACCTGCGGGAGGACGGGTGACGCGGATCGCGAAAGGCCGGCCCTCGTAGCGAAGGCCGGCCTTTCGCGTGTCGACCGGCTCAGCGGTCGCGGCCTGTCAGCACTCCAACTCCGGCGAGCAGGTGGGGAAGTCGCAGCTGGGACCCATGCAGCTGCCGTGACAGCTGTCGCCGCAGGTGACGCAGACGGATTGGTAGCACGATGCCCACTCCGTTTCGCATTCCGTGTCGCCGCTTTCGTGCGCGTGCACCGTGCCGTCAGCTCTGGTGTAGAGCGGCGCAGGGTGGAATGACTCCACGACGAGGGCTTCCAGGTCGAGGGCGAGCTTTTTCATGGGTGTGCACGGGGTCGGGAGAGGAAGGTATCCGGATGGGGGGTACGCCGTCCGGGAGACGAGATGAGGCACCCCGCTCGCGGGTGGATGGTTCCATGTGGGACCCCGAAGGCGGCACGGGGTTGAATCCGGGCCGCTTTTCCGCTAGCTTTAAGGCTTGCAACGGGGCGTTAGCTCAGCTGGGAGAGCATCCGCTTTGCAAGCGGAAGGTCATCGGTTCGAACCCGATACGCTCCATCGATTCAAAAAAAATCACGCGCCCGGGCCGCCATGCGGTCCGGGCGCGTTGTTTTCTCCCCATCGTGTCGTGACCCTCGTCGGCCACCCTTGCTCGGAGCGCCGCTTCGCATCAGGCTTCGCCACCGCGAGATCCTTGCGGGCTGCCGCGTCCGGCCTCGCGTGGGCCGATGCTGGATTTCTCGGCCCTGCGACCTCCGGAGGTGAGGCCAGGCACGGCGCGGGCGGGCCTCGAAATGACAGTCCTGTTTTCATCCCGCAGGGTTCGAGCAGCGCGCGAACGGCGCAGGATGACGCCCCGGGGGAGCCCGTTTTCACATTCCAGGGGATCGAATCCGCCAGCGAACGCACACGCTTCGGGCCCTTGGTTACCTTCTCTCTTGCCTGAACATCCGGTTAGCGACATTCTTGACCATCGCAGGTCCCTTCATCGACCCTCCCCTCAAGCCGTCTTTTCGACCCCCGCACCCACTCGCGTCGCCTCAGCCCGGGAGGCATGGCGATGACCGGCGCAGTCGCCGAACCCGCACACGGGGAACGTGCGGGCGTATCGGCGTCCCCCACGGAACCGCTGTGCATCCGCCTGTTCGGCTCGC
>DASQBH010001233.1:0-2767 GCA_035635315.1 Longimicrobium sp. | reverse complement strand
TGATGCCGTCTCTGCGGCAGTGGGCAGGGGGAACCGGTGCATCAGGCGTGGCAGGGGCGGACCTCCGTGGTGGTTCCCGAGAAATCCAGGGCCTCGTGGCTCACGCTCGTCTCGAAAGAATCGACCGCGAGCTCCTCCACGTTCAGCGTCAGCCTGTTCATCTTCTTCACCTCGTGATTCCTGAGATCGTAGACACGTCCGGCTGTCTCGCGACTCCAGATCGCGAGTCGCGGAGACGGGGTCAGCGAGGGCTGGTGGCCGTGACACTGATGGTCGGGCAATCCTGGTTGGCCGGCCCGGTCTCCAGCGAGTCTACCGTGAGCGTCTCCACGTCCAGCGTCAGCTTCTTCATCGTGCAACCTCCATGAGTTCGATGTCGTCGTTGTGGCAGCCGGCAAGCGGCAACCGGCGGATCAGGCGTCTGCGCGGGCGCGGCGCTCGGTGCCGGCCCCGGCGCAAACATGGCCTCACGCCTGCCATCTGACGACGAGGGTGGGATGAACCGTCAGGGGCAGGAGCCGAAGCGTGACTGCCTGGTGCGGAAGGGAGGGACGCGAACCGCGAAGGGAGAGTGTGGGATGGAACCACGTGCCGAGCGTACCGTGTCCTGACCGGGGCAACGAGCCAAGTCAGGGGAGGGGCACTGATCGAATGAAGGAGGTACCGATGCGGGAACGTGAACGCGAGCCGCTGCTTGAGGCGATCGAAGGCGAGCGGAGACGCTACGCGGCGGGGCAGGAGTCCGGAGACGACGTGCTGCCCCGCGACCAGTGGCAGGTTCTGCGGGACGAAGGTCACCGGGGCCACTTTACGGAAGAGGAAGTCGCCCGAGCGGGCGAAGCGTTTCTCCCGCCGGACGAAGCTGCAGAGTTCGCACGCGAGTTGTACGCTGAAGTCGATCCGGGTGCCGGCATCTTCTTTCCGGAGGAGATGCTGAGTGCACTATCTCTGGTGTCCGAAGAAATGACCGAGCGGGTACGGGCTTTGCGCGGCGAGACTGCGGAGGAAGCTACCGGCCGTGTGGAAGCGTTCCGGCGGCGAGTAGCGCTCTGGAAGGCGCAGGGTTCCCCGCGCGACGACTTCCCGCGATAAAATGCAACGGCCTATTGTACGCTCGTCGATCCCGATATGAAAGTGACTGGCCAGAAGGGGCCGGCGGAGTCGAGCAAAGAGCGGCCACCCGCGTGTGTAACGGAGCCACTAGAGACGAGAACCCCGGCATGGCCAAGGGCCATACCGGGGTAATTCGTTTGCTCCGGGGGCGCTCTTCGCGAGCTGACCGGCGGGTTTATTCACGGCGTCTTGGCCGGTACCTCGAGCACGTTGCGGCCGCCGGGATCGGTGGCCGGGGCGCGTACGCCCTTGATCAGGCCCAGGGAGCGGACGGCGGCGCCGGGGTTCAGCGCGAACTCGTGCAGGCCCGTCTGCGTGAAGTCGTTGCCGTACTTGACGGTCGCCGTCACCAGCAGCCGCAGCTCGCCGGGGCCGGAGACCACCAGGTCCAGCTCGCGCACCACCTCCTGGCCCGCCTGCGCCGCGCCCGTCCACGTGGCCGCGGTCCCCGGCGCCAGCGCCAGGCCGCTGTCCGCGCTCACCTCGATGGAGAGCGATGCCGCGTCCACGCTGGGCCGCGCGATGATCCGCACCCGCCGCCGCCCCGGGCCGGGATCCGGCTGCGGGACGATCTCGATCTCCACCGGCGCCGTCACCTTGGCCCCGGAGCCCGCCACCTGCACCGTGGACGGCGCGTTCGCCATCGAACGTGTATCCGCCGTCTGCGCCTGCGTTTGCGCGGCCGGGAGCAGCGCGGCGAGCGGGAGGATGGCGAGCAGGACGCGGTTCATCAGGGCGCTCTGGAGCGAATGAATGGATGGGCAGCGCGCTCAGTACCGCGCGAGCAGGCTAAAAGTGCCCTGGTGCGCCGTGCGGTCGCTGAGCCGCGACCCGTTGCTGTTGCTCCAGCTGCGCACCTCCACCCGGTAGTACCCGGGCTCCAGCCGCTGCGAGATGCGTTCCGTGTCGCCCACGCCGTTCACCGCCTCGGACTGCGCCACCCGCTCGCCGGCCGCGTCGTACAGGTACAGGTCCAGGTCGGCGTGCTCGGGATCGCGCGCCTCCTTGATCTTGAGCGTGATGGTGGCCTGCCCGGCCTCTGCCACCACGAACCAGTAGTGGGCGGACGAGCCCCACAGGTTGCTGCGGCGCGTGCTGCGGCTGTCCACCGTCCCCTCCACGGCCGTGCCGGAGCGGAGCGGCTCGGGAAACGGCTCCGGCGCGGGCGGCTCCTCGCCCGGCGGGTAGGGGATGCCGCGCGCGGCCAGCCCCGCCCCCAGCAGCCGGTTCTGCTTGGTGGCGGCCGCCAGCAGGTTGGCAAAGCGGAGCAGGTAGACGTCCGGCTGCTTGCCCAGCTCGGCGAAGGCGTTCCACAGGGGGACAAAGCCCAGGGCGACGGAATCCTGCGCCTCGGCCGTGTCGTCGAACCAGTCCCACAGCAGGCCGGCCACGGAGTGCTCGCTCCAGATCCCGGGCCGGTCGCCCGTGGGCACGTCGTCTTCCAGGTCCATCGACACCAGCACCACCTGCCGTCCGCGCGCCGCCCCCGTGTCGATGTAGTGCGCGCTCCCCGTCGTCGCCGCGCCAAAGAAGTTGCCCCACCCCTCCGACCACGCCAGCCGCGGGTCCAGCCGCTGGCCAAAGCCGTGGCTGCCGCCGGGGCTGGACTCGCGGGAAAAGCTGGCCATCAGATAGTGCCCGTACTCGTGGGCGA
>DASQBH010001232.1:0-5950 GCA_035635315.1 Longimicrobium sp. | reverse complement strand
GCGCTACCTCTTTCTTCTGGTTATTCGCCTGATCACCAAGTCGGGCCCGTATAGGCCGCGGTACGAGCAGCTCCGGGCGAAAGGCAAGCTGCACAGGGTCGCGGTGGTTGCGATCGCGCGTGCCCTGCTCAAGGTGATGTTTGCTGTTGCTCGCAAGCAGGAGATGTTCGATCCGGCCAAGCTGGGCAGTTCGCTGACGGGTTCTGCGGACGAGTAGCAGGTAGAAGGTCCGGTCGGCCGATCGGGAGTCCAGGGTCCCACCGTGATGTGGCGCTTCGGCGATCACCAGAGCTACGGTTGCCCACCCGGTCGCAGGTTCTGTCTGAACCTCCGATAAAAGGCTGTTGTGGCGCTTCGGCGACCTCCAGGATAACGCTCGAGGAGGCGAACCACGCCGGTCGGACCTGTCTGCTGGAGCTTGTATCGAACTGTATTGAGGCTTGGTCGATTGTCGCTAGTGCCGTCTTTGGTCGCAGATGCTACGGTTTGTCGTTCCTGTCGTAGTCGGTT
This sequence comes from Longimicrobium sp., assembly GCA_035635315.1. Taxonomy (GTDB): domain Bacteria; phylum Gemmatimonadota; class Gemmatimonadetes; order Longimicrobiales; family Longimicrobiaceae; genus Longimicrobium. Next base: position 5,440 of record DASQBH010001232.1, on the reverse strand, counting down.
TTGTCGTGCAGTAGACGGTTGATCTCCGCTGTGATGATTGCATGAAGGTGCGGCGGGAGCGGTCTGTGGTTGTGTGGTCTCCCTCCGCGGGCGACGCTGTGTCGCAATCCGATCTCATCAGGTATGCCCTGAACATACTCGTCACTGAGGACAGATTTCATGTCGTGTCCTTCTCGGGATTGATCGCTTGGCATATTCTGGCTATCTTGAGATTGTTGTGCGTGAGGCACGATGCCCGTGTAGGGTGTTGTTCTTACGACCCTCAGAGCTACAGTTTGCCCGCGCACTTTTTACTGAGTCGTCGGATGCTCGACCACCGCGCTGGAGCGGCTTGCCGACTCCACTGATGACAGTCAGCGCCGTTCGGCTCTCTGAACGACGGTCACTCTTTCGAGGGTGGCCGTCGTTTCTGTGTGTTCAGGTGCTGATTGTAGGCTGTATCCGGGGGTACTTTTTGCTTGTGTTCAACATTGTTTGAAGTTCGTTAGCAAGCTTGCTTGAGCACGCGTTTTCAACCACGTATCGATCCACCAAGGCTTGAGCTCGGTTTGAGTCTCCTGCTGCTAGTGCGGCTCGCACAGTGCCTCTTCGTGCGACTCTGCCTTCTGGTTCTGAAGCCGGAATTCTTGCGGCCAGCTGTTCCTCTAACGCGGAAACCTCAGACCAGAGTTCGGCTGCAGGGGATATGCAAGCTTCTGCTTGTTCTGCGCGCCAGATGGCAGCGCTCACCAAGGTGTTCAGTTGCTCTATTTCTGTTTCGTTCTGCATTCAGAAAACCTTCTGTAGAGCAGGGAAACCTGCAAGCTGGCCTGTCATAATTACGTGTACCTCTTCTCCCCCCTGGACCCCCCTCTTCTCTCTACTGATCTGGATAACGCGGTGGTAGGCACGCGCGGAAAGACCCAGGCGCGAGATGGCGGTGCGCAGCAGGGCGTCGCTCCCCTCGTTGATGGCGCAGAACGCGGTGACGTCGCGCGGGACCATGTGCGCATTGGCGTGGATGTCGCGCCGCCCGGCGTAGCGCGCCCGCTGGATCTCGCGCGCCCGCGCCACCCGCTCGCGGATGGCCGCCGACGGCTCGCCCGCCCGTGTGTCGGAGAGGTCGCGGTAGCGCACGGCGGGCACCTCCACGTGCAGGTCGATGCGGTCCAGCAGCGGTCCCGACACGCGCCCCAGGTACTTCTGCACCGCCAGCGGCCCGCAGGTGCACCTCCGCCCCCCGTCTCCGTGATAGCCACAGGGGCACGGGTTCATAGCGGCGACCAGCATGAAGCGCGACGGGTAGGTGAGGGACACGGCGGCGCGGGAGAGCGTAACCCTTGAATCCTCGAGGGGTTGGCGAAGCACCTCCAGCACGTTGCGGCGGAACTCCGCCAGCTCGTCCAGGAACAGCACGCCGTTGTGGGCAAGCGACACCTCCCCCGGCCGCGGGTTGGATCCGCCGCCGATGAGCCCCGCGTCGGAGATGGTGGTGTGCGGGTTACGGAACGGCCGGCCGACGATGAGCGACTTGCCGCTCTGGATGAGCCCCGCCACGGAGTGGATCTTGGTGGTCTCCAGCGCCTCTTCGAAGGTGAGCGGGGGGAGGATGCCGGGAAGGCGCTGCGCCAGCATGGTCTTTCCCGACCCCGGCGGACCCACCATCAGGACGTTGTGAGCCCCGGCCGCCGCCACCTCCAGCGCGCGCTTCACGTGCTCCTGCCCCTTTACGTCCGCGAAGTCGGCGTCGTACGAGGTCGCGGTGCGAAAGAGCGCATCGCGGTCCACACGCGCCAGCGGCAGGTCCGCCGAGCCCTGCATGAAGCGGATGACCTCCAGGAGCGTGTTGGCGCCGCGCACCTCCAGCCCCTCCACCACCGCCGCCTCGGCCACGTTCTCCTGCGGCACGATGATGCCGGCGAGCCCCGCCGCCCGCGCCGCGATGGCGATGGGAAGCGCGCCGCGGATCGTGCGCAGCCCGCCGTCCAGCGCCAGCTCGCCCAGCAGCAGGTACTTCTCCATCCGCTCGATGGAATCCAGCTGCCCCGTCCCCGCCACGATCCCCAGCGCGATCGGCAGGTCGAACCCGCTCCCCGACTTGGCGATGTCGGCCGGGGCAAGGTTCACCGTTACGCGTTTGGGCGGAATCAGGTACCCGCTGTTCTGCACCGCCGCGACCACGCGTTCGCGGCCTTCCTTTACCGCGCCCTGCGGCAGTCCCACGGTAAAGATCGCGGGAAGGCCGCTGGCCACGTCCACCTCTACGGTGACCAGGTACGCGTCGATGCCGAGCACCGCGCCGGAAAGGGCTCGTGCGAGCAAGGGAACGCTCCATGTTTTCGATGGGAATGATCGGCGCAGAGCAGCGCCGCGGCTCTACCCTAACAGCCTGCGTTTACGCCGTCAACTTGCCTGATTTCATCAGGGACTTGCGTGCTCATGGCTGGCGCAGGAGGAGCGGGATGGATGCGCCAGCCATGAGCACGCAATCCCGGTCGGAAGGTTCATCGCGTGTTGCAAAGACCGGCAGTTTCACGCAAAGATCGCAGGGGAAAACGGAGAGAGCGCAGAGGCTGACTCAGCCTCTGCGCCCTCATTTTTTCGTCTCCGCGCTCTCTGCGTGAAACTGCCGGTCCCCTGACGTACCGTGAGGTCAATGGTCCGGGATCAGCCTGGCGTAACCCTTTCCTCCATCACCGCACGCGGAAGACGCGGCCGGCGGGGACGAACGGGAGGGTGGCGCCGGCGGGGATCAGGATGGCGTGGTCCCGGCGGATGCGGACGCGGTCGCACTGGCCGTCGGTAATCAGCAGGATGGGGCCGACGTCGGGAAAGTCTTCCGCGCGCTCCAGCAGGTCCACGCCGGGTTGCAGCACCGTGCCGCCGCGGCCGCGAACGCGCACCCGCCCCGCAATCTCCTCCGGCGCCATGTACCCCGCGTCGTACGCCGCCGCGTCGCAGAACACCACGCGCACCGCCGGCACCTCGCGGGCGACGGCGTAGCTGGCGATGGTGCCCAGCGCCTTTGCCAGCAGCTCGCTCCCCATCGACCCGGACGTGTCCAGCACCACACCAAAGGTGCGGCCGTGCATGGATTCCGGCCGCACGGCCCAGCGGGGACGCGGGATGTGGGGGGTGGACGCCTGCCGCCGGCTGGGGCGCGCAAAGGTGCGGTACCGCTCCAGGGGGGAGAACCGCTCGTCGAACCACCGCGCCAGCTCCACCTCCCAGGGGATCGGCGGCATGTGCAGCGCGCGGATCTCGTCCACCAGCCCGGCGGGGAGCAGCCCGCGCCCGCTCTCCTGGTGCACGTGCAGCCCCTGCGACAGCGCGTTGCGGTACAGCTCGTCCAGCGTCACCCCCTCGCCGATCTCGCCCCCGTTGGGCGGCCGGCGCTCCAGCATGTCGCCCAGCCCCACGCCGCGCAGGGTGGCCAGCTTGCGGTAGCGGCGCAGGTCGGTGACGATGCGGTCGTACACGGCCTCGGCGGAGAGCCCCTTGAGCTCCGGGTCCAGCAGCACGCCGACCCGCGGCACCTGCCCGATCCCCATCTCCACCAGCCACTGGTTGACCACGTAGTCACAGGCCACGTTCCACAGGTACGGCTCGCGCCCCTGGCGGCGGGCCTGGTGGCGCAGGCCGGCGTGCAACAGCTCGTGCGCCATCACGAACCGGCACTCCTCCTCGTCCAGCCCCGCGAACGGGTTCATGTAGATCTCCTGCGACGCGTCGTCCACGGCCGCGATGGAGATGTCCAGCCGGCGGCACAGCTCCGCGTCCTCGATCACCCGGAACGCGGCCGCCAGGGCGCCCAGCAGCGGGTAGCTGTGGATGAACCACTCCCGCGCGCGCTGCGCGGCGGTCAGCCGTCCGCCCTGGCCGCTCCCCAGGGCGCTCTCCCGCCCCGCCGCCACGCTCACGGCGCTCCGCACCGCCTGGGAAAGGCCGCGCGACAGCAGCTCACCCCAGCTTTCCTGCGGCCCCCAGGCGTACAAGGCCGGGCGTGCCGGCTGGGCCGTGCGCATGGGGACCATGTCCGCCGCGGAGCCGCCCACCCCGCAGCCGGACAGCTCGGGCGGGATCCCCCGCTCCACGAAGAGGGCGAACAGCTCCGCCTCCGTGCGCGCCGGCAGGTCCACCCGCCCTGACACGTCCGCCGGCGGGCGCCCGAAGCGCAGGTCGGCCAGAAAGCGCGCGACAAAGCAGTCGCACGCGGCCGTCCATTCGCGCCAGTGCTGCAGCCGCTCCGGGCGAAAGTGCTCGAACCCCAGGTGCAGCAGCGCGTGCGCCGTCACGTACGCCCACTCCGCCGGGTCGCCGCGGCGCGTGGGGTGAAACTCGATGCGCCCGCTCTCGTGCACGACGGCCCACCCGTCCGCCGGGCAGCCGCTCTCCCCGGAGCGCCAGATGTTGGCGCGGTGAGCCAGCGGGGCGAACAGGGGGTGCGCGTTCACCTGCTGCACCCCCGCCCACCACGCCTCCGCCGCCGGGTTCGCCTGCCCCGCGCCCCGCTTACGGCTCATTCGGCTGCACCACCAGGCGCGGCAGGTCGCGGACGACCTCGGCCAGGAACCACCCGGGCCACGGCTCCTGCCCGTCGGGCGAGCCCATGATCATCTGCGCGATCTCGAAGTTGACGGACGCCAGCTCCTTGATGAGCGCCTTGGCGCGGTGCGCCTGCTCGCGCTGCGCCGGCGCCACCGCCTCGCGCTCGGAGGGCAGCTCCTTGACCATCTGCGCGCGAAATGCGTGCGCCAGGTAGTACAGCACGTCGCGCTGGCCCGGCCCGTCCGGCCAGCGCAGCGTTCCCTTGAGCAGCTCGCTCACGCCATAGCGGTTGCGCACCGTCTGCACGAAGCCCCTGAACTGGCTGGCGTGCTCCGGCGTAAGGCACGATGCCGCGGCCACCCCGATCCACTCGTCCGCGGCCTCCTCGCCAAACTGGTGCAGCTGGTCGCTCAGCATGTGCCAGGAGCGGGGCGTGGAGAACGGCTGCTCGGTGGGCGGAGGCCGGCTCCACAGGTGGTCGGGCCGGCTCTCCACGTACTCCGTAACCCAGGGGTGCAGCCCCGCGCCGTACGCCCACTGCAGCCAGTCGCGTGCGTCCACCCGCAGCTGCACGTGCGCCATGCGGTTCACCAGGGCCGACGGCATGGGCTTGACGATGGCGTGGTCCTGCGCGCGGTTCCCCGCCCCGATGATCACCGATCCCGCCGGCATCACGTACTCCCCGATGCGCCGCTCGTGGATCAGGCTGTAGAACGCCTTCTGCACCTCGGCGCTGCTGGCGTTCAGCTCGTCCAGGAACAGGCAGTACGGCTCCTCGCGGGCAATCATGGTGGGCGGACAGAAGCGGCTGCGTCCGTTCACGATCTCGGGTACGCCGATCAGGTCCTCCGGCGCCAGCTGGCTTCCCAGCAGCGATACGCAGGGAAAGCCCACCGACTCGGCGAACAGCTGC
>DASQBH010001231.1:0-7931 GCA_035635315.1 Longimicrobium sp. | reverse complement strand
GCTGGCGCGTGCTGGTCATCGACCGCGCCCACTTTCCGCGTCGCAAGCCGTGCGCGGAGTGCATCAACCCCGCCGGCGTCGCCGCGCTGCGCCGCCTGGGTGTGCTGGAGCGGGTGATGGAGGCAGGCGCCGCACGTCTGGACGGCTGGCGCATCGCATCGGACGGCGGACCGTCGTTCCTCGGCCGCTTTCACGGCGGCGTGCACGGCATCGCCCTGCCGCGCGAGACGCTGGACGCCATCCTGCTCGACCACGCCCGCGCCACCGGCGCCGAGGTGCGGACGGGGATCAAGGTCACGGATCTGCTTCGAGACGACGGTTGCGCGTCAACCTCCCCCAGCAGTTTTGGGGGAGGTGCGAGCCTGAGCGAGCGGAAAGGGCGTTCCCCACACGTCCGCGGTGTGGTGGCGGGCGGGGAGGAGATCGAGGGAAGGATCGTGATCGGGGCGGATGGGCTGCGCTCCATCGTGCTGCGGCGGCTGGGGCTGCTGGCGCGCGCGCCGCGGCTGCGCAAGCTGGCGCTCACGGCGCACGTGCGCGGGCTGCCGGACATGGGTGGATGCGGGACGGTGCGCGCCCGCGGCCGCGGATGCATCGGCATTGCCGAGGTGGGCGCCGGGCTGGCGAACGTGACCGTCGTCGTCCCCGCGGAGCAGGCGCACGAGGTGGGCGGCCACGCCGACGCGTACTTCGACGCGGCGCTGCGGGAGAGCGGATTCCTCGACGCCCGGCGGGTGGACGACGTTCTCGCGACCGGCCCCTTCGACTGCCCGGTGCGCAGCGCCGTGGCGGATGGCGCGCTGCTCGTGGGCGACGCGGCGGGCTACTACGACCCGTTCACGGGGCAGGGCATCTACCGCGCCCTCCGCGGCGCCGAGCTGGCGGCGGAGGCCATCGGCGCGGCGCTGCGGGCGGGCGACACCTCCGCCGCCGCGCTGATGCCGTACGAGCGCGCCCGCCGCCGCGCCTTTGGCCCCGGCGAGCGGCTGCAGCACGTGGTGGAGGCGTTCGTTTCCCGGCCGCGGTTGCTGCGGATGGTCGCCCGCCGCCTGGACTGCCGCCCGCAGCTGGCGGACGCCATCATCCACGCCACCGGCGACGTTCACCCCGTGCGCTCGCTGCTGCGCCCCGGCCTGATCGCCCAACTGGTCGTCTGATGCACGTGCTCTACGACGTCATCCGCCCGCTGGCGGCAGTAGAGCCTGCGACGTTCAGCGCTGCCCGGGTTCGCAGTGTGATCTCGTCGTCCGTCTACGTCAACGCGTTCAAAAAGTCCTGGACTCCGTTCTGGCGCAAGTACGCGTAGGAGACCGGGCTCAACGCCTGCGAGGGGGGGGGCAGCGGATTTACGAGGATTTGCAGATCTCCACTGGCGGTGATCAGCACGTCGAGAATGTCGATCTCACCCGTAGTCAGGTTCGCGTGGGTAGGGACGTCAGCAACAAAGATTGCGCCTGACGGTACCTCAGGATGATTGACATCGGGCGGGCTGCCATCGGATGAATAGAAGGCGTGGATGATCCCCGATTCCACCGATGCGTAGACCTGGGCGAGTGCCAGGCCACCGTCGTGCCCGACATTTAGATAATCCAGCACCGCGACGAGCGTCTTGTTCACCGGCTCGGTAAAGCTTCCGAAGGGCCAGACGAGCTCGAAGCGCAGCCTTATGTCGATCACGAAGTTGGTGTCTGGCGCCAATCCGTTGTCGTGAAACCCTCGCAGGCGAAATCCGACTGAGCGGGAGGTGCTGGCCCAGAAGCCGTACTGCCAGTCCGAAACACCTGTCAGTGCGACCCCGGGACGAAGCGCGACGTTGTCGGGAGAGGCCACGAACTGTTCATTGAGCCGAGCGCCGAACAGCGCGCCAAGTTCCGAATACGTAAGCAGCGCGGGCGGGGCGATGCGCCCCAGCGTTTCGGAGGGAGTCTGAAGCGCCATAGGCACCGGCAGACCGCCACGGGCGTCGCCGGCAATCAGGCCATGCTCAAACCGGCACCACTCAACCCGCGGAGATGGCCCGAGAAGGAGCATGCGATGCTGATCCTGAACCGGGTAGCCGAGAGGACCACGTTCCCAGCCTGAGGCGGCCCAGCGGTCGCGAACCGTGCCGCGTACCATCATCGGACCGGTCCGCGGTGTCCAGTAGATCGATCCGTGCTCGAAGTGGCTGTAGCGTCCCTCCTGGTCCGGGGCGATCTTCTCATCGGTCACCGGCAGTCCCAGCGGGCCTGCGGCCCCGCCGAGCGCCTCGTACTTCGCACGGATCTCTCCGTGCACCTCGAATGCCTGGCTACCGGGCGGCGGCATAGATGTCGTTGCCTCCAAAGCGTCCGACGTAACCACCGGGCACGGATGTGATCGGCACGGCCTGGGATTCTGCACCATAGCCCAGGGCCGCAGCCTTTGCCCGGATTACCTCGACCGCCCGTTGATATTCGATGTAGTCGCGGACGCCGTTCGAGTCGATCTCGAGGGCGCCGTCGCGAAGGAAGATGTTCGCGTACCTGTTTCGTTCTCGCGCAATCGCTCGAACCCGGTCCTCCATCCGGACGGCATCGGCCGTTTGGATTCCGAACCGCGACAATGCATTGAACTGGTTGCCTGCCGCAGCCAGGGACAGCTGCGCCACCACGCCGGACACGTCTGGAACCGTCTGCAGCGGCGCGTCACTGGCAGGATGCGGCCTCTGCGGCCGAGGGCGGTGCTCTCCCTCTTCAGCACAGGGATCGGGCGCGACCGTGTGCACCGGCACCTCCCGCAGATCCGGCGGAATGGCGTGTCCGTCCTCGCTGGCGCCGGCCTCTCCCTGCTTTTCGTCCGTCATCTATTTCGCTCCGGTCGAACCAGCCCCTGCATCGGCTCGCACATTGCAGTGGCCGGTCTGCAAAGAGGCCAGATCTGCACCCATCTACCTGCGGCCTTATTGTCGCAAATCTCACGGTACTGTCGCGTCATTTGTTCCGCAAGGAATCGTCGGCCTGGCACCCGCCAGCCCACTGCCACCGCCCCGTCCCTCGTCGCCCAACTGGTCGTCTGATGCACGTGCTCTACGACGTCACCCGTCCGCTCGTCGCCGGCATCCCCGTGTGGCCGGGCGACGTGCCGTGCCGATTCGCCTGGACGGCGCGCATCGAAGACGGTGCCGCCTACAACGCGTCCGAGCTGTGCATGAGCGCGCACACCGGCACCCACGCGGACGGGCCGTTCCACGTGCTGCCCGACGGCATCCGTATCGGCGAGGCGCCGCTGGACGCGTACCTGGGCCCCGCGCGGCTGGTGGATGCCGCCGGCCGCGAGCGGCTGGACGCGGCGTGGGCCGCGGAGGTGCTGGCCGGCGGCCCGGCCGAGCGGCTGCTGGTGCACACCGGCGCCTGGACGGACCCCGCAGTCTTCCCGACGCGCTTCCCCGCGCTGGACGCGGAGTCCGCGTGGATGCTGGTGGATGCGGGCGTGCGCCTGTTCGGCACCGACGCCCCCTCGCCGGACGCGTTCGAAGCCCGCGATCTGGTCGCGCACAAGGTGCTGCTCGGCGCGGGCGCGGGGATCCTGGAGAACCTGATGCTGGACGGCGTGCCCCCCGGCGAGTACGAGCTGATCGCCCTGCCGCTGCGGATCGTGGATGGCGACGGCTCGCCCGTGCGCGCCGTGCTGCGCGGCATCGAGCAGACGGCGGCGGCGCTGGGGCCCGCCCCCGGCGGCGCCTGAGCGTGCCACCCTCTCCCGCAAACTGCGCGGGAGGGGGATAGACGGCACGGGTGGTGGTGTGCTGTGGACGGCGCAGTGCGAGGGGGCGGGCGCCCCCCTCCCCGGCCCTCCCCCACAAACTGCGTGGGGGAGGGAGAACGGCGGAAAGCTCGTCGCGACGGGATCGAAGTTTATACCCTCTCCCGCTTGCGGGAGAGGGTGCGAGCCTGAGCGAGCGGGTGAGGGCCCCCCGCAGACGCAGTTCGATGTTGTTCGAAGCATGCTCGATCCTCTCCCCTCTCCGTGAGGAACGAACGGGGAGGGGCCGGGGGAGGGGCACCCCGCGGACGCAGTTCGATGCCTTTCTCACAATCCACCACCCCATGCTTCAAACCATTCTCGCCCCCAACCCGTCTCCCATGACGCTGGACGGCACGCACACGTTCATCGTCGGGCGCGAGCGTGCGGTGGTGATCGATCCGGGGCCGGACGATCCGGGGCACCTGGACGGCATCCTCGCGGCGCTCGAGGGGCGCCCGCCGGCCGTCATCCTCCTCACCCACGGTCACTCCGACCACGCCGCGTCCGCGGGGCTGCTCTTTGCGCGCACGGGTGCGCCCGTGCGGATGGCGCGGGGCGCACTGGTGCCGCTGCAGGAAGTGGTCACGGAGTGGATCGAGGACGGTGAGCGGATTGAGACGGACGCGGGGGCGCTGACGGCGGTGGCCACGCCGGGGCACGCGCCGGAGCACGTCTGCTTTCTGTGGACGGACGGGCCGGCGGAGCACGACCGCGCGCTGATCGCCGGCGACATGTTCATGGGCGGCGGAGACACCACTCTCGTCGCCCCGCCGGAGGGTAGCCTGACGGACTACCTGGCGTCGCTGGACCGGCTGGAGGCGCTGCGGCCGGGCGCCATCCACCCCGCCCACGGTCCGCCGATCGCGGACGGGATGGAGGCCATTCGCCGCTACCGCTCCCACCGCGCCGAGCGCATCGAGCAGGTGGTCCGTGCGTTGCGGCACGGACCCGCGGCGCCGGGCGAGCTCATCGACCGCGTCTACGGCGCCGAGCTGCACCCGGGGCTCCGACTCGCCGCCGAGGGCTCGCTGCGCGCCATCCTGGCGCACCTTGCCGACACCGGACGCGTCCGCGCCTCCGGCGAACGCCATCACCTGACCGACACCTGAATGCCCATCGACCCCACCGCGCTGCAGCAGGCGCTCGCGCGCATCCAGCCGCACGTGATCGACGCGCACCTGCGCTTTCTCTCGCACCAGCTGCTGGAGGGGCGCGCCCCCGGCACCCGTGGCGGTACGCTCGCGATGGAGTACATCCGCGCCCAGTTCCAGCGCCTGGGCCTGGAGCCCGTCGGCGGATCGTACCTGCAGGACGTGCCGATGGTGGGGCTCACGCCGCACCCCGCGCTTTCGTTCGCCACGCCGCAGGGGGCGATGGAGCCGAAGTACGAGGACGAGTACGTCCTGGAGGCGGGCGTCCCCGAGGAACGGGTGGAGACCGACGCCGACCTGGTCTTCGTGGGATACGGGATCGAGGCGCCGGAATACCAGTGGGACGACTTCAAGGGCGCCGATCTTCAGGGCAAGGTGCTGCTGATCCGCGTGAACGATCCGGGGACGGAGGCCACGCCGGACTTCTTCGGCGGCAAGGCGCTCACGTACTACGGGCGCTGGACGTACAAGTTCGAGGAGGCGTCGCGGCGCGGGGCGGCGGGGGCGCTGCTCATCCACACGGATGATTCCGCCGGCTATCCGTGGAGCGTGGTGCGCACCTCCAACACGGGAACGCAGTACGGCCTGGCCGGCGCGCCCGAGTTTCCGCTGCAGGTGCGCGGCTGGATCAGCGAGTCCGTCGCCCGCGGGCTGCTGGCGCGCGCCGGGTACGACTTCGACACGCTGATGGCGGATTCGGAGAACCGCGGCTTTCGCCCGCTGACGACCGGAATCCGCGTCCGCGCGTCCGTCCAGAGCGAGGTGGAGCCGGTGCGCACGGCCAACGTCGTCGGCCTGCTGCCGGGGAGCGACCCCGCGCGCGCCGCCGAGCCCGTGGTGATGACTTCGCACTACGACCACCTGGGCGTGCGCGAGGGTGCGGACGGCGAGCGGCACGTCTACGCCGGCGCGTACGACAACGCCAGCGGCGTCTCGCTCCTCCTCGCGCTGGCAGAAGCGGCCGCCGCCATGCCCGCGCGCCCGCCGCGCCCCCTGCTCTTCGTGTCGACCACGGCGGAGGAGTCGGGGCTGATCGGGAGCGAGTGGTACGCGCGCAATCCGCTCTTTCCCCTGGCGACGACGGCCGCGGCGCTCAACGTGGACGGCGCCAACCTGCAGGGGCGGACGACGGACATCGTCCCCATCGGCGCCGACCGCTCGTCGCTGGGGGATGCCGTCCGCGCGGCGGCGGCAGAGGAGGGGATGGAGGTGCGGCCGGATCCGCACCCGGAGCAGGGCATCTTCTACCGCCAGGACCACTTTCCCATGGCGCGCGCCGGTGTCCCCGCCCTGGCGTTCGACCACGGGCTCACCTTCGAAGGGCAGCCCGAGGGGTGGGGTCAGAAATGGTACGAGGAATTCGTGACAAAGCACTACCATCAGCCGTCGGATTGTTTTCGTGACGGCTGGGACTACGCCGGCGCGCTGCAGCAGGGGCGGGTGATGCTGCGCACCGCGCTGGACGTGGCGTGGGGCGACGTCCTTCCCGACTGGCTGCCGGCCGCCGGGTTCACGCGGCGGCAGCGTTGATCCGTTCTTCTGCGGACGATCGGTCCTCCGAGAGGGAACCCTGCGCGCGGGGACGGGTCTGACGGAAACATGGGGCGCGGCACGCACCGTGCGGCGGCCCGGCCGCTTTCCCGCCCGGAATCCGGGCGATTCTCTGGAGCCAGCTTGTGTCCGTCGTGTCTGCAATGGTGGAGATTCCCCGCCATGCACTCCTCGAGGCGCTTGCCGACGGGTTCTGCATGGTGGACGCGGGCTACCGCATCAGCTACTGGAACGCCGCCGCGGAGCGCCTGTTTGGCGTAGACCGGGCGGACGCGCTGGGGCGCGCCCTGTGGAACGTGGTCCCCGGCACGGCCGACAGGCAGGTGCGCGAGCGCCTGGCGCGCGTGGCCGACCAGGGGGTGGTGCTCAACCTCACGGTGCTCAGCGACCGCGAGCTGTTCGCCCGCCACCTGGCCGTGCACGCCTCGCCGATGGAAGACGGCGGCATCGCGCTCCACTTCCGTGATTCGACGGGCGAGCAGCGGCTGGCGGACCAGTACGAGCAGCTGCTGGAATCCATCCGCGACGGATTCATCGCCGTGGACCGCGAGTGGCGCATCCTGTACGTCAACCGCGCCGCCGAGGTGCTCGTCTCTCTGCGCCGCGACCGCGCGGTGGGGATGGACCTGTGGGAGCTGCTTCCGCCGGAGCCCGCGTACCTGGGCCGGGCCATCCGCGCGACCATGGCGGACCGCGAGCCGCGGCACCTGGCCGCGCTGTATCCCGAGGGCCCCGTCTTTCGCGACCGCTGCTTCGACGTCTCCATCCACCCGCTGCCGGACGGCGGCGTGTCGATGCTGTTCGAGGACGTGACGGAGCGCATCACCCGCGAGCGGGAGCTGGCGCGCCTGGCGGCGGAGGCGGAGGAGGCCAGCCGCGCCAAGAGCCGCTTCTTTGCCGCCGCCAGCCACGAGCTGCGCACCCCGCTGAACGCCATCGTGGGCTACACGCACCTGCTGGCCACGCACACCTACGGCGACGTGCCCGCGGGCGCGGCGCGGGCCAGCGAGCGCGCCTGCGTGTGCGCCGAGCACCTGGCGCGGCTGGTGGACGACGTGCTGCTGCTCACCACGGTGGAGATCGACCGGCTGCCGATCTTCAACTCCCCCGTGGTGCTGGCGGATTTTCTTCCCGGCGTGCTGCACCCCCTGGCGCAGCAGGCGGAGGCCAAGCGCCTGGAGTTTCGCCTGGAGGTGCCCGATGACCTGCCCCCGGTGGAGACGGACCCGGAGCGGCTGCGGCAGGTGATGACCTCGCTGGTGAGCAACGCCATCAAGTTCACCGGGCGCGGCATGGTGGTGGTGCGGGCGCAGGTGGTGGATGGGGGCGGATGGATGGAGATCGCCGTGCGCGACTCCGGCCCTGGCGTCCCCGAGAACGAGCGCGAGCGCATCTTTCACCCTTTCGAGCAGCTGGGCGAGGAGGCCCGCTCCGACTCGCTGAACCGCGGCACGGGGCTGGGCC
>DASQBH010001230.1:0-3871 GCA_035635315.1 Longimicrobium sp. | reverse complement strand
ACGGCGGATCCACGGTTCCCGAAAGCACCAGCGCCGCGTCAAGGCAGGCAGCCGGTTAGTCCGGGGCGGATTGCCGACCCGCCGGGACGCGCCGCGAGCCGTCCAGTCCGAAGCGGCATTCACCGCCCCGCCAGCGTGGCCTCCAGCTTCTCCAGGCGGCTGCGGGTGAGCTTGAGGCGGGTGCCGTCGTGCAGGATGACGACGTGCTCGCCGCGAAAGAGGAACTGCACCTCGCGCACGCGGTCCAGGTTCACGATGGCGGAGCGGTGCACGCGAAAAAAGCGCAGCGGGTCCAGCCGCGCCTCCAGCGAGCCCATCGACTCGCGCAGCAGGTGGGTCTTGTCGCCCACGTGCAGCTTGGCGTAGTAGTCGTCCGCCTCGATCCAGTCCACCTCCTCCACCCGGATGAAGACGGTGCGGCCGGTGTTCTTTACCATCAGCCGCGAGGCGTAGGCGGCGGGCGCCTCGCGCGGCGGTTCGGCGCCGCCGCGCTCCAGCAGGCCGGCCAGGCGCCGCCCCAGCTCGCCCACCTCGGCGTTGCGGACGGCGTGCTTGGCGCGCTGCATGGCCCGCAGAAAGCGCTCGTCGTCGAACGGCTTGAGCAGGTAGTCCACGGCCGCCACGTCAAAGGCGCGCAGGGCGAAGCGGTCGTACGCGGTGACGAACACCACCAGCGGCATCCGCTCGGCGCCGATCTCGCGCAGCACCTCGAAGCCGTCCATCTCCGGCATCTGCACGTCCAGCAGCACCAGGTCCGGCCGCAGGGCGCCGATGGCCCGCACCGCCTCGCGCCCGTCCGCGCACTGGGCGACGACCTCCATCTCCGGATCGCGGGCCAGGAGGTCGCGCATCCCGGTGCGGGCCAGCGGCTCGTCGTCCACCACCACCACGCGCAGCGGAGGGTGCGTCACCGGGCCGCCTCCGCCGTGGCCTCGCCGCGCAGGAAGGGGAGGCGGATGGTGACGCGCGCGCCGCCCTCCTCGGCGTTCGCCAGTTCCAGCGCCTGCGCGTCGCCGTACATCCCCGCCAGGCGTGCGCGGGTGTTGCGCAGCCCCACGCCCTCGCGCCCGTCCTCCGCCATCCCGGGGCCGTCGTCGCGCACGGAGAGGAGGAGCGAACCGTTTTCCCGCCGCGCGCCGATCTCCACCAGCGACGCCGTGCTGCTGCGGGCGATACCGTGGCGGATGGCGTTCTCCACGATCGGCTGCAGGATCAGGTTGGGCACGCGCGCGTCCATCGCCTCCGGGGCCACCTGCATCGTCACCTTCAAGCGGCCGGCGCGGATCTGCTCGATCTCCAGGTAGCGCTCCAGGAACTGCAGCTCGTCTCGCAGCGGCACCTCGCTGGGGCGATCCTCCTCCAGCACGCCGCGCAGCAGATCGCCCAGCCCGGCCAGCATCCGCACCGCCTCGGGGTTGCGCCCGCCGCGCACCAGCATGGAGATGCTGTTGAGCGCGTTGAAGAGGAAGTGCGGATTCAGCTGCATCCGCAGCGCCTGCAGTTGCGCGTGGGCCAGCTGGCCCTGGAGCTGGCTGGCGGCCAGCTCGCGCTCGCGAAAGCGGGTGTAGTACTCGGCGCAGTAGACGGCCACCAGCAGGATGGCGTAGATGCCCAGGTTGCCGGTCAGCGCGCTGGTGATGAACTCCGGCCGGCTTTCCGGATACGGCTCGCCCATCACGAACACGTACTGCGGGAGCATCCGCTGCACTCCCAGCTCCAGCGCGCGGTGCACCAGGCAGAATACGACGGCCACGCTCACCTGCAGCGCCGCGCCGGGAAGCCAGCGCATGCGGTCTACCGGATAGCGCCGCGCGAACCACTGCAGCACGGGTACGGCCAGGGCCCACAGGTACCAGAACGGCGCCCGCATGGCCAGCCCGTGCTCGAACGGGGGAAGGTGCCCGTTCGTCATCCCCATCGCAAAGACGTGCTGCCGCGCGCCCGCCAGCGAGAACAACGTCGCCAGCAGCAACAAAAGCCAGGGGGGAATCCGCACCTGGTGCGTATGAGCGGGGTCGCGTCTCATCAGCAGGGGGTTGAGGGCGGCGGGATGATCGGGATGGGAATGGTTTCGGACGCCGCGGCCGCAGGGCCGGGCCCCGTCCCGGGCGAATGAACCGGTCCGGGCCCCGTCCCGGGCGATTGAACGGGTCCGGGCCCCCGTCCCGGGCGAATGAACCGGTCCGGGCCCCGTCCCGGGCGAATGAACCGGTCCGGGCCCCCGTCCCGGGCGAATGAATTCGCGGCTGGGAAAACGCGATGTCGGCCTTCGCCGACGGCATCCTGCCACACGAAGGCGTGTGCACCGTTCCCTCCAGGACCAACAGCAAACCTACACGCCGAGAAGGGTCCGCGGAACCGTGGTGCGGGTGAATCCGCACGTCCGTGCAGCGAAGATGCGTTTCGTTGCAGGGACAGTCGTCCGGCGTGCAGGGGAGGGATTTCGTGCGTCCGCGGCGGCGTCACCGACGGTCGGCGGGGGTTCGCTGCATCGTCCGCATCATTGGCTGCGAATGCGTAGCGCGGGAGCGGCGCCGGAGGCAGGGTGAGGCCACGAATCCCAACGCGGATCGTGCGTCATCCACCCCCTCCGGAGCCTGCCCAGATGCGCACCACCACCTCCATCATTCGAACCTGTGGCGGCCTTGCCGTCGTCGGCGCGTTCGTAGCCACGCTTTCCGCCGCGCTCCCCGCCCGCGAGACGCTTCCGCTGGCGCAGAGCCCCGCATCCGCGCAGACGCCGCGCGACCAGCTGCTGGTAACGCCGGCGTGGCTGGCGGCGCACCTGAACGACCCCGACCTCGTCCTGCTGCACGTGGGCGAGGCGGACGAGTACCGGACGGCGCACATCCCCGGCGCGCGGCTGGTGGACATGGAAGACGTCTCCACCGGCCACTCCGAGGACGGGCGGATGCTGCAGACGCTGCCGCCGGACGTGCTGCGCGAGCGGCTGCAGGCGCTGGGCATCTCCGACGGCTCGCGGATCGTCGTCTACTACGGCGACGACTGGGTGAGCCCCAGCACCCGCATCATTTTCGCGCTGGACCACGCCGGGCTGGGGGCGCGGACGTCGCTGCTGGACGGCGGGATGCAGGCGTGGCGGCAGGCCGGCAACGCGGTGACGGACCGCGTCCCCGCCGCCCGCCGCGGACGGCTGAGCGCGCTGCGGACACGAGACATCGTGGTGGACGCGGCGTGGGTGCAGCGCAACCTGCGCACGCCCGGCATCGCGGTGGTGGACGGGCGCGCGGCGGTGTTCTACGACGGCGTGCAGGCCACCCACAACGCGCGCAACGGCCACATCCCCGGCGCCCGCAGCATCCCCTTCACCTCCATCACCGACGACCGGCTGCGGGTGCGCAGCGCGGCGGAGCTGGCGGCCCTCTTCCGCGACGCCGGCATCCGTCCGGGCGACACCATCGTGGGCTACTGCCACATCGGCCAGCAGGCGACGGCGGTCCTCTTTGCCGCGCGCACGCTGGGCTACAACGTCAAGCTGTACGACGGCTCGTTCGAGGAGTGGGGCGGGCGCGCGGAGCTGCCGGTGGAGAACCCGCGGGCGCGGGGCGGGAGGGAGCGGTGAGCACGGTCGATTTCGCCGCCGCGGCGCCGGCGCGGATCCCGATTCCCGTCTCGACCGTGCGCCCGCGGCCGTACGCGAGCCCGTACCTGGCGGGCGTGGGGATCGGCCTGGTGCTGCTGATGGCGTACGCCACCGTGGGCCGCGGGCTGGGCGCGTCCGGCGGATTCACCTCCGTCGCGGCGGCAGGCGTGGCGGCGGTGGCGCCGCAGCAGGCCGCCTCCAGCCCGGTGCTGGGCGGGTACCTGGGCGGCGCGCGCGGGCCGCTTGCCGACTGGCTGGTGGTGGAGC
>DASQBH010001229.1:0-3919 GCA_035635315.1 Longimicrobium sp. | reverse complement strand
GGACGGCGCGGCCCGTGTGCTGCTGGATTCCGGCAACCAGGCGCTCATCGACCGCGCCGTTCCCCACCTCACCAGCCGTGACCCGGCCGCGTTCTGGACGAGCGGGCAGTGGATGACGGAGACGACGGGCGGGTCGGACGTGGGCGGCACGGAGACGATGGCGCTGCAGGGGGAGGACGGGGAATGGCGGCTGCACGGCCGCAAGTGGTTCACCTCCGCCGCCACCTCGCAGATGGCACTCACCCTCGCCCGCCCGGCCGGCAACCCGCCCGGCGGCCGCGGCCTGGCGCTGTTCTACGTGGAGACGCGGGACGAGGCGGGAACGTTGAGGGGGATCCGCATCGACCGGCTGAAGGACAAGCTGGGCACCCGCAAGCTGCCGACGGCAGAGCTCACGCTGGACGGCACCCCCGCCATCCCCGTGCTGGGCCTGGGCGACGGCGTGCGCAACATCGCGCCGATGCTCAACGTGACGCGCACCTGGAACGCCGTGAGCGCCGTCGCGCTGATGCGGCGCGGGCTGGCCCTGGCGGATGACTACGCGCGGCGGCGGTCGGCGTTCGGCGCCACCCTGGCGGAGCAGCCGCTGCACGCGGACACGCTGGCCGGCCTGCGCGCGGAGTGGATGGGCGCGCTGCACCTCACCTTCCGCCTGGCGGAGCTGCTGGGCGCGCAGGAGGCGGGAGAGCTGGACGACGCCGGCCGCGCACTGTTGCGCGTGCTCACTCCGCTCGCCAAACTGACTACGGCGCGGCAGGCCGTATCCGTGGCCAGCGAGGTGGTGGAGGCGTTCGGAGGCGCGGGATACGTGGAGGATACGGGGATCCCCACGCTCCTTCGCGACGCGCAGGTGCTCTCCATCTGGGAAGGCACCACGAACGTGCTGTCGCTCGATACGCTGCGCGCGCTGGAGTCCGCCGGGGGGATGACGACGGTGCGGGCGGAGGTGGAGCGCTGCACCGTCGACGTCTCCCATCCGGTGCTGGTGCCGGTCGCGCGCGCGGCGGCGCGGGCGGTGGCGAGCGCGGAGGCGTGGCTGGAGGGTGCGATGCGCGCCGGCCGCGCGGAGGTGGAGGCGGGCGCGCGGCGCTTCGCGCTGACGCTGGGGCGCGCGCTGGAGGCCGCGCTCCTCGCCTCCCACGCGCAGTGGGAGGCGGAGCGGGGGGAGCAGGATGCCGCCCCGGCGGCGCGGCGGCTGGCGCTGAACGGCCTGGACCTCGTCCACCGTCCGCCGGGGGATGGGATGGAAGATCCGGAGCGATCTTTCGGCGCGATCACCGCCGGTGAGCCTGCTACACGATAAAGAAACAGATCGGCGCGTTTTTTGCTCCGACCCGGTACGAACGAAACCGCATCTCAGAAAATGCCCGGAGCCGGAACCATGCTGAAGCACCTTCGCGCTGCCGCCCTGCTGGCAGTCGCCGCGCTGGCCGCGTGTGGCCCTGACAGCACACAGCCGTCCACCCTCATCACCACGAGCGGGCCGTCGCTGGACCTGTTCGATCCGCCGGTGGTGGTGGACGTTCTGCAGCGTTCCGAGCCGCTGCTGCACAATTTTGCAGCAACCGCAGTGATCGGGCGGGGCGGCGGGATCATCCGCATCCCCGAGGCCGGGTTCACCATCACCTTCCCCGCCAATTCGGTCCGCACTCCGACGCCCATCACCGTGGTCGCGGTGCCCGGGACGGCGGTGGCGTACCTGTTCCAGCCGCACGGGCTGGTGTTCCAGAAGACGCCGGTCGTCACGCAGGACCTGCGCGGCACCCAGGCGTTCCGCGACCCGTCGCTGCTGGCGGAGCTCGAGGGGGCTTACTTTCCGGAGCTCAGCGCGCTGGACGGACTGACGGCCGTGGTGCGCGAGACGCGGCCCACGCTTGTGGACGTGGCCGGGTGGAAGATGCGGTTCAGCGTGCAGCACTTCTCCGGCTACACCGCCTCCACGCGGCGCGGCGGGTACATCAACGCGTCCGGCAACCTGATCCCGTTCGACCGCTGAGGCGAAACTCCCGCGGCAGGGACGTTGTAGAATACGAGGGGCCGGGTCCGGCACGGGCGCGGCCCCTCACTCGTTTGGAAGAAGAACGTTGCATGGAGGCGCCGCGGGAGCTTACATACCGGCCGCGGGTACCTTGCTCCTGCACTATGAGAGTCCCGCCGACTGCATCTGCTTCCCCTCGATGACCACGTCCCCTCCCGACCCCCCTCCGGAGATCGCCGACATCATCGCGCGCGCCCAGGCGGCGGAGCGCGAAGGTCATCGCGACCATGCCGCCGCGCTCTACGAGGAAGCGCTGCACGGGCTGCGGGGTGCGGAGAACGCACCGCTGGCCTGCTCGCTGCTGCGCTGGGTGGCGCGCTGCAGGCACGAGTCCATCGATCTGGACGCCGCGTACGACTCGGCGATCGCGGCCGTCGCCGTGGCCGAGGCCGCGGAGCACGGACCCTCGCTCGCCCACGCCATGAACGTGCTGGGAAACGTGCTTCGCAGCCGCGGCGAGCTGGACGAAGCGGAGGCCCTGTACCTGCGCGCGCACCAGGAGGCGCGCCGCGCGGGCGAGGCCACCCTGCGGGCCATGATCGACCAGAACCTGGGCGTGCTGAGCAACATCCGCGGCGACTACCGCGGCGCGCGCAAGCGGTACCGCGCCAGCCTGGAGACGTACCGGGCGGTGGGCGAGGACCGCTACGCCGCGGGGGCGCTCAACAACCTGGGAATGCTTTACACCGACCAGCAGCGCTGGCGCGCGGCGGAGCGCTCGTACGCCGAGGCGCTGCGGATCTGCGAACGGCTGGACGACGTGGGGACGCAGCTGCGCGTGGAGAACAACCGCGTGGAGATGCTGGCGGAGCAGGGTCGGTGGGACGAGGCCGGCGTCGCCTGCCGCGCCGCGCTGGCCCGGGCGCGGGAGATGGGCGATCCCTTCAGCCAGGCCGAGTCGCACAAGCACCTGGGGGTGATCTCGCGCGAGACGGGTGACTGGCAGGCCGCCGACGAGCACCTGGCCACCGCGGCGCGGATCGCCGAGGAGCGTGGCGACCTGCTGCTGCGGGCGGAGACGGCGCGCGAGCTGGCGGCGCTTCACTGGCGCCGCCACCGCAACCGCGAGACGCTGCAGCAGCTGAACCTGGCGCACCGGCTGTTCACGCAGCTGGAGGCCCGGCGCGACCTGTCCGACGTATCGGCGCGGCTGGGCGACCTGGAGACCATGTTCCTCTCCATCGTCACCATGTGGGGGCAGAGCATCGAGTCCGCGGACCACTACACGCAGGGACACTGCGAGCGGGTGGCGGACCGGGCGTGCGCGCTGGCCTCTGCCGTGGGGTTCGACGGGGGAACGCTGCTCTGGTTCCGCATGGGCGCGCTGCTGCACGACGTGGGAAAGATCGTGGTGCCGCCGGAGATCCTGAACAAACCCGGTCCCCTCACCCCGGAGGAGCGCGCGGTGATGGAGCGCCATCCGGACGCGGGGGTGGAGCTCATCAACGACCTGGAGTTTCCCTGGGACGTGCGCCCCATGGTGCGCCACCACCACGAGGCCTGGGATGGCAGCGGCTACCCCGCACACCTGTCCGGCGAAGAGATCCCGCTCTCCGCGCGCATCCTGTGCGTGGCCGACGTATACGACGCCCTCGCCACCGACCGCCCGTACCGCAAGGCGTACACGCACGAGCAGACGCTGCAGATCATGCAGGACGATACCGGGCACATCTTCGACCCCGCCCTGTTCTCCGTCTTCCGCGAGGTCTGCGAAGGCCGTCCCGCGAGCGCATCCGCATCCGCATCTCTCGTGTAGGCCCGATCAACCGCTTCAACGCAGAGTGCGCGGAGGGGAAAAGAGAGTGCGCAGAGAACATCGATCGGTTCTCTGCGCACTCTCCGTTCTTCTCCGCGCACTCCACGTCCCTCGCGGTTTCGATC
>DASQBH010001228.1:0-5187 GCA_035635315.1 Longimicrobium sp. | reverse complement strand
CGCGCTACATCCAATCGCTCTGGGCACGCCGCTCACCCTTGGTGAAGCGGCTCGGCGTCCCGGCAGCGGCCTGAACAAAGGCGCGGTCTGCCACACACGCAACCCTTGACGGACCACCTCAGATGTCTCTGTACCCTCACGCAGTTTTTTTTGAGGATCGGTATAGGCCATCCTTATCCGAGTGAAAAAAATCCACCCTCGCCGGGAGATGGCGAGGGTGGATCGATTTTGCGGCGGGCTTGCGGCTACTGGCCGGGCTCCGCGTTCTGGCTGGGCGGCGCGGGCTGATGGTCCTCGCTGCGGCGGCCCGTGCCGGGGATGATGCCGCCGGTGGTCTCGCCTGCGTCGTCGCGGTCGTCGGGCGACGGCGGCGAAGGCAGGTCGGCAAGGGGGCCCAGCAGCTCGCGGATGGCTTCCTGGTCGGTGGACATGGGACGCAATTCCCTCCCCGAAATGTGGCGTGGCACCGTGCTGCTGCATCGGTCCGTCCGGGGGGCGGGCGCGGATGCGGCGGATTACGTATTACCCCAAAAGCAAACACCGCGCCCAAACCCGCGGCGCGGTGTTACAGCGAGCTTGTTGCTACTGCGACCCGCCGCCGTACGATGACTGCGCGCGCACCGCGTCCGTCACACGGTCGTGCACCGTGCGGCGAAGCGCCTGCATGCGGTTGGGGCCCTCTTCGTAGGTGCGGTTGGCCAGCAGCACCACCCAGGTGCCGCGTTCCGGGTCGATCCAGATGCTCGTACCCGTGAACCCCGTGTGGCCGAACGAGCGGTCCGACACGCGCGTCCCGCTGGCGCCCGTCCCCGGCGCGCCCGGCGTGTCCCACCCCAGCGCGCGGGTCCCCGTCCCCGGCTGCCGGCGCGTGAAGGCGCGCACGGTGCCCGGCTGAAGGACGCGCACGCCGTTCAGCTCGCCGCCGTTGGCCATCATCGCCGCGAAGCGCGCCAGGTCGTGCGCCGTGCTGAACAGCCCCGCGTTGCCGCTGATGCCGCCCAGCCGGCGGGAGATCGGGTCGTGCACCTTGCCGCGGAAGGCGTCGCCGCGGGTGCGGCTGGTGCCGGCGCAGCGCAGGCACCCCTCACCCATCACGTACGTGGTCGACAGCATTCCCAGCGGCTCGAACACGCGGCGGTCCAGCAGCCGGTACAGCGGCTCGCCCGCCGCCCGCTCCGCCGCGGCAAAGAGGACGACGAAGCCCACGTCCGAGTACTCCACGTGCATCCCCGGCGCGTGCTCCAGCGGGGCGCGCAGCAGGCGCAGCAGCGACTCCTGCGGGGTGGGCCCGGCGCCGTCGTAGCCCGCGGGCAGGCCGCTGGTGTGGGTGAGCAGGTGGCGGATGGTGACGCGGTCCTTGTTGATCCCGGTGAACTCCGGCAGGTACGCCTGCACGGGATCGTCCAGCGACATCTTGCCGTCTTCCACCAGCAGCATCACCGCCGTGGTGGTGCCCACCACCTTGCTCAGCGAGGCGATGTCGTACACGGTGCGGTCGGGGTCCACCTCCGCCCCGCCGGCGCCCACGCGCCCGATCCCCTGCTCCAGCACCACGTACCCCCACCGCCCCACCGCCAGCGAGGCGCCGGGCATGGAGCCGCGGTTGATCTCGTCCCACACCGCTTCTTCGGCGCGGGCCAGGCCGGTGGCGCTCAGCCCCGCCGCGGCCGCCGAAGACAGCTCGTGCGCGGGAAGGCGGGGCGGTATGCCACGCGGTTCGGTGGAGTCGGTGGGGGCGGCATGGAGAAACGCCGCCAGCCCCAGCAAGGCGGGTAATTGCATAGGACCTGCGTTGCCGTGATTGAAAACACGAAAGCGAGCCTGCGAGAGCGGGTAAAAACAGAGTAATGGAAGATGCGTACCACTGTCAAGAATCACGACTTACATGAGTCATGTAGACACGCCGCGAATGCAGATTGCACAGGTGCCATGCGGATTGCAACTGATACATGCACTCCGTCATACGCGCCGGATCAATGTATGAGATATTGATTAGAAACAGCAGATAAGTGGATGGAATCAAACGAGATAAGCGCATCCCGCCCCGCCCGTGCGCGCCGGCCGCGGAATGCTCTGCAACGCGGCGCGCGCCGCCGCGACTCGCGATTTGCGACGGCGGGGTTCGGCGGCGCCGGGCGTGGGGGAGCGGCCTCGACGCGGGTCCCGGGGCCGGCGCGGGGGCCGGGCGGGACGGGGGATGGATGCGGCGCCGCCCGCGCGCGCGGAAACTTTCGTCCGCGACCGGCGTACCCAACCGGGCCCGCGCGATTGTGCAGAACGGCCGCGCGGGGGATATTCGACCCGATTCACCTGCACGGCCCGCAGGCGGCCCGCTCCGCGCGCCCGCCCCAGGCCGTCTTTCCGCTAGACCGCGCCATCGTGTCCAACTCCCGCAGCCGCAACGCGCCGAACGCCCGGCCGCTTTCCGCCGGCCCCGACGCGGCTTCCGGCGACCGCACGCCCATCCCGCCGGCCGCCGCCTCCGGAGAGCCGGAGGCCCGCGCCGGGCTCAAGGGCACGCTCCGTTCAAAGGACCGGGCGAAAAAGGGGAAGCAGGACGCAAGGGCGTCGAACGACGACGGCGGACCGCTGGAGGGGCTCAAGTCCATCCTGGTGGCCGTGCTGCTGTTCTTCGTCATCCGCACCTTCATCGTCACGGCGTACTCCATTCCGTCGGAAAGCATGGAGGAGACGCTGCTGGTGGGCGACTACCTGATGGCCAACAACGCCCTGTTCGGCGCCACCCTTCCGTTCACCGACATCAAGCTCCCCGCCCTGCGCGATCCCAAGCGCGGCGAGATCGTCGTCTTCCGCCCCACGTACAACGACCCGCAGATCGACGTGGTAAAGCGGGTGATCGGGGTGCCGGGCGACACGCTGCAGATGGCCAACGGCCAGCTGTTCCGCAACGGCGACCGGGTGAACGAGCGGTACGCGCACTTTGACCAGGCGATGGACGACATCATCCCCATGGAGGGCTTCGGGCTGATGGACCCCAGCATCCGGCCGGAGGCGTACGGCGCCAGGAACCACCTGCCGCTGCTGCTGTCCTCGGTCGACGCGCGCGGCTACCGCCCGTCGCGCAACACGTGGGGCCCCATCGTGGTCCCCGCCGGGCACTACTGGCTGATGGGCGACAACCGCGACCAGTCGCTGGACTCGCGCTTCATGGGGCCCGTCCCCCGCCGCACCATCCGCGGCAAGCCGCTGTTCATCTACTACTCGTTCGACAAGCGGGCCGGCGCGCCCTTCCCGGCGTTCGTCACGGCCGCGCGGTGGAAGCGCATCGGCACCCCCATTCACTGAGCCGATGAGCCTGGCGCCGCCGGAGCCCCGCTCCCCGGCGGCCGCCCCCTCCGCGGGCGGCCCCGACCCCAGGACCCTTCCCGACCCTCCCGGCCCGCCGCCGCGCTGGACCCTTCTGCGCACGGTCCGCTTCGGGCGCAATCCGCTGCGCGGCATCCGCCGGCTGCAGGAGCGCTGGGGCGACGTGGCAATGACGCAGCTGGGCAAGCGCAGGCTGTACGTCCTGAGCCATCCCGACCTGGTGCGGGACGTCCTGGTCACCCACAACCGCAACTTCATCAAGAGCTTCGCGCTGCAGCGCGCCCGCGTGCTGCTGGGCGAGGGGCTGCTCACCAGCGAGGGCGACTTTCACCTGCGCCAGCGCCGCCTTTCGCAGCCTGCCTTTCACCGCGACCGCATCGCCGCCATGGCGGGGACGATGGTGCGCTATGCGGAAGACGCGGCGGACCGATGGCGGGCGGGGATGGAGGTGGATGCCACGCGGGAGATGAACCGGCTCACCCTGGCCATCGCGGGGATGACGCTGATGGGGGTGGACGTGGAGGGCGAGGCGGACGAGATCGGCCGCGCGCTGACGGACGCGCTGGGGCTGTTCGACCGGCTGCACAACCCGCTGGCGCCGCTGCTGGACCGCCTGCCCGTCCCCGGCACCCGGCGGATGCGCCGCGCCCGCCAGCGGCTGGACGCCACCATCTACCGCGCCATCGCCGAGCGCCGCGCGTCCAGCGAGGAGCGCGACGACCTGCTGGGGATGCTCCTTGCCGCGCGCGACGAGGAGGGCGACGGCGGGGGGATGACGGACCTGCAGCTGCGCGACGAGCTGCTGACGCTCTTTCTGGCCGGGCACGAGACCACGGCCAACGCGCTCGCCTGGACCTGGCACCTGCTCGCCCGGCATCCGCAGGCGGAGGCGAAGCTGCACGAGGAGCTGCGCACCGTCCTGGGCGGCCGCGCGCCGGCGGCGGCGGACTACGGCGCGCTCCCCTACACCCGCGCCGTGCTGGCGGAGTCGATGCGGCTGCATCCCCCCGCGTGGACGGTGGGGCGCCAGCCGCTGGAAGACTTCGCGGCCGGCGGATACCGCATCCGCGCGGGGAGCATCGTGCTGCTGAGCCCGTGGATCATCCAGCACGACCGGCGCTGGTGGGGCGACGACGTGAACGAGTTCCGGCCGGAGCGGTGGATGGAGCCGGACTTCGAGGCCTCGCTTCCCCGCTTTGCCTACTTTCCGTTCGGCGGCGGGCCGCGCAAGTGCATCGGCGAGGGGTTCGCGTGGATGGAGGGAGTGCTGGCGCTGGCCACCCTGGCGCGCCGCTGGCGCCTGCGCCACGTCCCCGGCGCGGAGATCATCGCCAAGCCCGGCATCACCCTGCGCGCCGTGGGCCTGCGGATGCGCGTGGAGGCGGTGTAGCGGAACAGGCGCCGGCAGCGGTGATCGGTGCCGCGCGGGGGGAGCAGCCAGGGAGAGCCAGGGCCCACCAAGGGGGGAGCCAGGCCCGCCAAGGGGAGCCAGGGTCCGCCAAGGGCGAATGAATTCGCTGCTTCGCTGCAACAACCACACGAAGTCCGCCTTCGCGGACTGGCGGGCATGGCGGTGCCGGATGCGGCGGTGCGCGTGGCCGGGTTGGGGGGAGCGATTGAAATCGCGGCAACAACGTCACACTGTCCGCCTTCGCGGACACCCCGCGGGGCGCAGGCGTCTGGGAGGGCGAGCAGGTGAAGCCCCGCGCAGTTTGCGGGGCTTTCCGCTTTTCCAGCCGCGGGTTCACCCGCCCGGGATGACGCCTGCGGCAACGCGGCCCGCGCGAAGCACCTTCGGAACAGGGGCACGCGGCCACGTCTGCCATCCCGCTCGGCATCCACCCTCGCGCGAGCCCGGAT
>DASQBH010001227.1:0-2390 GCA_035635315.1 Longimicrobium sp. | reverse complement strand
CCAGGTGGAGGTGCTCAGCCACATCCGCACCCTCAAGGTCCTGGCCCGCGAGCACTACGTGTACAACCGCGCCGAGCAGCAGATGAAGGGCGCGCTCACCGTGCAGCTCAAGGCCGGCGGATACGGGCAGATCTTCAACGGCCTCAACGCCATCATCCGCTCGGCGGGGACGGCGCTGTACACGTGGTACGCGTGGCGGCTCATCCTCAACGGCGAGATGACGCTGGGCGACTACATCGCCTTCAGCGCGTACATCGGCTTCCTGTACAACCCGCTGGCGCAGATCACCACCCTGTTCAGCGACTTCCAGCAGTCCGCGGTGAACCTGGGGCGCATGTTCGAGTACCTGGACGCGCCTACCGAGCAGGACCCCGCCACGGCGTACGAGCCCATCCCGCCCATCAAGCACGTGCTCGAGGGCGACATCCGCCTGCGCGACCTGTCGTTCGGCTACACCGCGGAGAAGCTGGTCATCCGCGGGGCCAACCTGCACTTTCCGCGGGGGATGATCACCGCCGTGGTGGGCCACAGCGGCGTGGGCAAGAGCTCGCTGCTGCGCCTGGTGACGCGCATGGAGGAGCCGATCTCGGGGCAGGTGTTCTTCGACGGCGTTCCCGCCACCGCCATCAGCCTGCCGGACCTGCGCCGGCAGATCTCGGTGGTGTGGCAGGAGTTCGCGCTCATGCAGGGCACCATCTGGGACAACCTCACCATGGGTGCCGAGAACCCCACCCGTGCCGAGGTGGACGACGCCGTGCGGCTGTGCCAGCTGGAGGAGCTGATCAACGACCTTCCCGAGGGGTACGACACGCCGGTGGGCGAGTGGGGGTCCACCCTCTCCGGCGGCCAGCGGCAGCGGCTGGCGCTGGCCCGCGCCTTCATCCGCAACGCGCCCATCCTGCTGCTGGACGAGGCCACGTCCAACATCGACATGGCGACGGAGTCCGAGATCCTGCGCGACCTGTTCGCGCGGCTGCAGGGCAAGACGGTCGTCTTCGTCACCCACCGCGTGCAGACGGCCGCGCTGGCGGACCAGATCATCGTCATGGAGACCGGCCACGTAACCGCGACCGGCACCCACGCCGAGCTGCTGCGCGACTGCGAGGCCTACCGCCAACTGCTGGGCGGCGGCGAGGCGGCGCTGGACGACGGCCGGCGGCTGCGCGCGGTGGGGCCGGCGGTGGGGTGAGGGGAGTGCGGGAGTGCGGGAGTGCGGGAGTGCGGGAGTGCGAAAGTGCGAAAGTGCGAAAGTGCGAAAGTAGCTAACCGCTCGAATCGCGCGATGTAGTTCTCCCCTCTCCGCGGGGAACGAGCGGGAGGGGCCGCCATCCGGTGCGAAGTCCGAAAAGTCCGAAGTCCGTCCTTCCCCCTCTCTCGCGTCGCGAGAAGGAGCCAGGGGGGATCTTCCTGCGGTAACGTGAGCAATCCACGAGCATGAGCCAGGCAGGAAACACCGCGCCCAACATCATCCCCCTTCGCCTCCCGGTCCTGGGTGACGAGGGGCAGCCGGGCGGAAAGTTCGTAAAGCGCGCCGTCTCCGTCACCCTGGGCATCATCGGGCTGCTCATCCTGACGGGGGTGGTGGTCTCGCTGCTGGTGTCGATGGACGTGACGGTAAAGGCCGCCGGCATCCTGGAGCCGGTGAACGTGTGGCCCATCCGCTCGCAGGCCGCCGGCCCCATTCGCGAGGTGCTGGTCAAGAGCGGCGACACGGTAAAGGCGGGCGATGTCGTCATCCGCCTCGACGCGCTGGCGCTGGAGACGCAGCTGGCGCAGCTGGAGGCGCAGCACAGCGCCGCCCGCCTTGACCGCGACCGTTCCCTGGCCGGCACCCCCATCGAGCGCCGGCAGCAGCAGGAGCGCCGCGACGCCATCCAGGCCCGGCTTACCCGCGCCCGCGCCGTGCTCATGCAGCGCATGGTGGAGCACGGGTTCGGCAGCAACATGGACTCGCTGCTGGCCGCCTGGCGCCCCGGCGGGCACGTCATGCTGGACCAGGCCATCGGCGACGTGCGCGCCGCCGAGGCCGAGATGCGCCTGAACAGCACCGAGACCGAGATGCTGTCCCTGCGCGGCTTCGACGAGCGCCAGGCCGACTCCGAGATGGCACGCCTGCAGGCGCAGATCCGCGAGGTGCGCGAGCGCATCGACCGGATGACCATCACCTCCCCCAGCAACGGCGTGGTGCTCACCGAGCAGCTGGAGCGGCTGTCTGGCGCCACCGTGCGCGAGGGCGAGACGCTGCTGGAGGTGGGCGAGGTGGGCGAGTGGCGGGTGACCATGCTGATCCCCGAGCGCGACGTCAACAAGATCAAGGTGGGCGACCCGGTGCGGCTCGAGGTGCAGGCCTTCGACCAGCGCGATCGGCGCCAGCTGGAGGGGCGCGTGGC
>DASQBH010001226.1:0-3104 GCA_035635315.1 Longimicrobium sp. | reverse complement strand
GGGTTGGCTGGAGCCCGCTCACCTCGGTCGCGGGCGTGGGGGGACGGTTCTCAAGATCGCGCATCAGGTAATCGAGAAGGCTTGCTCCGGTGCGCTTCGGAGATCATCAAGCGATCCGCATCCCTCCTCAAAAAAACGCGGATGTGCCCCCTGCCGCGCTTCCATCCCTCTTCCGTTCCCGAAACCTTACGCCGGCTCGTGCCTCGTCGCCCGGCGTGGAGCAGCGGAAACGGCACGAGAAAACTCTGCTAACTCTGCTGACTCTGCGTGAGGAATAATCTTTTGGCGGAGGCACGTGCAACCGATCTGCGCGACGGCCTGTCCATCGTTTCAGGAGGACGCGGCACGTGCAACCGATCTGCGCGACGGCCTGTCCATCTTTGCAGGGGGACGAGGCACGTTGCAACCGATCTCCGCATCGGCCTGTCCATCCTGAATGAGGCGCTCATCCGGCGCCTCGCGCAACCCCGATGAACGCCCCTGGAGGCCCAGATGCTGGACAGTCCCGCGTTCGCTTTGGTCGGCTTCTTCGCCTTCATCCTGGGCATCACCAAGGTGCTCTCGGACAACTGGACCAAGCGCAAGCTGATCGAGGCGCGGGTGTCGGACGACGTCATCCGCACCCTGTTCCGCAAGGAGTCCGACCCCGAGATGTTCGCCGCGCTCAAGTGGGGGATCGTGCTGGTGGCGCTGGGGCTGGGGCTGATCGTGTCGCAGTACCTGCCTTCGGGCTTCGAGGAGCCGCTGGCCTGGGGGGTGGTGCTGGTGTTCGGGGGCGCGGGGCTGCTGGCCTACTACGCCATCGCCCGCGCGCTCGTCCGCCGCGACGCCGCCGAGGCTCCCCAGCGGCACCGCGCTTCGTTCGACGAAAACGTCTGAGCCGTCCACACTCAAAAAACCAGGTCGCCGCAGCGGCGGCCTTCAACCGGGAGATAGATGATGAACAGGACGATCGCCATCGCCATCGCCGCCCTTCTGGCCGCGGTGCCCGCGCGGGCCCAGCAGCAGCCCGCGCCCGCTGGCCCGGGCGGCCCGCCCGCCCCGGTGGAGATCCCGGCGACGCCCGCCGGGGCGGCCGCCCGCGCCTTCATGGACGCCATCAACGCGGGCGATCCCGCGGCCGTGCACGCGTTCGTGGAGCGGCACGTGTCGCCGACGCCGGTGATGGAGTGGACGCCCGCGCGGTACGAGGCCATGCTCGCCCGGCTGGCGCGCCAGAGCGGCGGCGGGCTGCACCCCGGGCGCCTGCTGGACCAGGGCGACCCCAACTACCTGGGCGTGATCTTTCAGACCCGCTCCGGCGGCCGCGTGGGGGTGGAGTTCGTCGCCGACCCGGCCGATCCCGCGCGGATGAAGCTGATCGAGCTGCATCCCATGCCGGCGCGGGGGCCGCGCCCGGAGCTGCCGCAGGGCAAGGTAGACGAGGCCACCGTCGCCGCGGCGGTCGCCCGGCACGTGGGGACGGCGGCGGAGGCGGATCGGTTCAGCGGGGTGGTGCTGCTGGCCCACGGCGGGCGCATCGTCCACCACCAGGCGTACGGGATGGCCGACCGTGATGCGGGGCGGGCGAACACGCTCGACACGCGCATCGGCACGGGCTCGGTGCCCAAGATGATCACCGGGGTGGCCGTGGCCCAGCTGGTGGAGCAGGGGAAGCTGAAGTTCACCGACACGCTGGGCGCGGTGCTCCCCGACTATCCCAACGAGGACGCGCGGCGCCACGTGACCATCCACCACCTGCTTACGCACACGGCGGGCGTGGGCGACCCCTTCCTTTCGCCCGGCTACGTGCGGGGCACGCGGTACGCGACGCCGCGGGAGTGGATGGCGCTCTTTGCCGACCGGCCGCTGGAGTTTCGCCCCGGCGAGCGGATGCAGTACAGCAACGGCGGCTACGCGGTGCTGGGCGCCGTGGTGGAGCGGGTGAGCGGCCAGCCGTTCGCGGAGTACGTGCGCGACCACGTCTTTCGTCCGGCGGGGATGCGCGTGGCGGACCTGGACGCGTACCGCCGCCTGCCGTGGGCCCGAGGCTACTCGCGGCCGCCGGAGCTGGACCCCATGGGGATGGAGCCGCGCCGGAGCAACGAGTGGATGGTGGGCGGCCAGGGCCCTTCGACGGACCTGAGCGGCTTCGGCGGCATCGGCCTGACGGCGGAAGACCTGTTCCTCTTCACCCGGGCCCTTCGCGAGCACCGGCTGCTGGGCGCGGAGATGACGGACACGGTGCTGGCGGGCAAGGTGCCGGTGGGGCCCGATGCGCAGGTGCAGTACGCGTACGGGTTCTACGTGGCGGCGTTCCCGGGCGTGCAGGCGGAGATCGGCCACAGCGGCGGCGGCAGCTCGTCGGGGATCGGCGCGGACGTGGAGATGGTGGGCGACTGGACGCTGGTGGTGCTGGGCAACTACGACCTGGAGCAAGACATTCGCCCCATGGCCGGCCCGCTGCTGGGGTTCCTGGCGCGGCAGTCATCGTAAATGCCGCATCCGGGAAAAAACGCCGAACCCGCGAGGTTGATTTCCTGAGGGAGCGCCAAAACGGAACCTGAACCGTCACAGTCACTTCCGCGTAACCGAAGGATCTCCTTTCGGCGACCTCGGGGCTGGATTCACGCCATGAATCCAGCCCCGCAACTCTGCCGACGAGATCCTTCGGTCGGCGCCAACTCTCTTGCGGCTGTTGTTTTCGCGGCGCCCCCCCGAATAAAAAAGTCCGCTCCGTTCAATTCTCCACTACAGAGAGCCCGTACTTTTTCATGCTGCAGGGTCGGCGCAACCGTGGATCACTCAGGAAACCAGCACCCTGTTTCCGGATTTTGGTAGTACAGACCAGCAGATCATACGTGCTTTGCCTGCTCCTCGTCCACGAACGTGTACGGTCCGTTGATCCGCGGGTATGTCACGTGTGCAGTGGAAGCGATGTATTCTCGCGCGAAGCGGGGGCCCAACTGCGCGCAAGCCTCATCGATCATTCTCACGTACCGATCCATCACGAACAGGCCAGCCTCGCCATCCCGCACCTTGAATTCCGGCTTTGACACGAAGGTGTAGACGCGGGAGTCCAGGGGCAGCGTCCCATCCGCCGGAGACTCGACACCCGCGGTGAC
>DASQBH010001225.1:0-2018 GCA_035635315.1 Longimicrobium sp. | reverse complement strand
AGGGGAGAGGCTCCATTCCGAGACGCGGAAAAGCCGGTCCCCTGCGGGTTTGGTTCATCAGCTTCGTGTAACGCTCCTGGGCGAAGCGGTTCTGCACGGCGGCAGGACGGTGGAAGCGGTGCTTGCCTCCCCAGCGATCCTCCGGATCGTGGCTCCGCTCGAACTCCGGCGTGAGGTACTCGTGAATGCCCCACCGGATGTCGATGAGCATCTCCACGACCGCATTTCCATGATCGTTCAGGATCTCCGCGCGATAACGCTCGAAGTCTTCCAGCGCGATCATCGCGTCTTCCAGCTCGAGGGAGCCGCCGGCACCCGACAGCGCCGCCTGCAGCTGCTCGGCTGCGGCAAAGAGCCTCGGCAGATCATGCCGGCCAATGTTTCCGCACATCCTGATGTATGCGATGCGCGGAAGATTCAGCTTCACGTGCGCACCCATCGAGGGGAGCCACAGGCCGAGGGGCTCTTCCTGCGTCAGCCAGTCCTGAAAGGCGCGGACCGGCGTGGCCAGATTCGCCACGGAGCCACCGACGTCGAACTGCGGATCCTGCGCAATGCGGCTGAGCGCATCCCACAGCGAATCAGGCCGCTCGGGATCGGTTTGCGTGAGGAAGTCGATCAGCAGGATGTTGACGAGCCGCTGGTGCGCGCTGCTCTGAAAGACGATGGGCGTACCCACTTCCATCCACTGCCGCCTGAACAGCTCGAAGTTCACCACCCCGTCGATCAGGTCGATCGCAGACGTGAGCAAGACGATTTCCTGCTCTGTCTTGTTGAGCTGCAGCTGGCTCATCGTCGAAGGTCTCCTCCCATCCGGACCACACTCGCCGCGCGTACGGCGCCACCGACTCCAGCTACCACCGCCGCGCCTCGGCGTACAGCGTGCCGAACGCGAGCGACGACTTGCCCGATCCCGACACCCCGGTGAACACCACCAGCGCGTCGCGGGGATATCGACATCCACGTTCTTGAGGTTGTGCTCCCGCGCCCCCGCACCCGCACGAACTTGTGCGTGCCGTCCGCCACGTCCGCCGTCCCGCCCGATCTTGCCTGCCATCATCCGCCCGGTCTGCCCAGGACGATTCTGCCGATGGAGATGAGGGTGGGATCGGGAATGGCGATGCTGCGCGCGCCAGATCTCTGTCCCGCCGGCGTGGCGCGGAGCCAGAGTCGTGCCCACTCAGAGGCGCTGACCCCTCCCGGCTCGCCGCAGGCCCGGCACCATCAAAACCCTTTCACTACATGTGGTCCGGATTAGAATGCATCCTCGATGTCTACTACCCCCCTCAAAGGAGCATCACCACATGCAGAAGATCAAGCTGGACCTCGACCGGATCGATGTCGTGTCATTCGAGACCGAACCCGCGGACGAGGGCTATGCCGTAGAGGCTATCAGCGGAAAGGTGTGCATCACCCGGCCGACCGTGTACGGCACCTGCTGCACTCCCTGACCACCGTCGGTCCCGGCGACGGGACGATGAGGTTATGGCAGAGCCGCCGCCACAGAGGGTTTGTGGCGGCGGCTCTCTCGCCCGGTACTGTCCGGGGATGAACCTTCGATAGATGTGCCAATCGCGAAAGCCGCGCCGAGAATTATTCTTGAAAATGATCGATTCGGGCCTGGACACGAAAACAGCACGAGTACGCGCGGGTCCAGTTACCGCGGCAGATTGCACACTCCGCACTCCGGAGTGCAGAGAGCCTTGAAGTTCTCACCCATCTCGTTGCTGTACATGCTCATATCGCATTCTCCCTGCCGATTGCGCTTTTCCAGAAGTCTCGCGCCAGGAGCCGATTCCGTGGAGAGGACCAATTCGTTCCGATTGCGCAAACGCACCGGGTGCGCCACTTGATACCATATGTTTATCGTCTTATAATACGCTTCCCGCTTACCCCCCTCAGTTGTTCCTGGAGATCCCTGTGAGAAAACCCCTCGTTCTGCTCGCCGCCGCGTGCACGTTGGTGCTCGCGGCCTGCGCCGATACCCCCGTCCAGGTCTCGACGTCCGCCGTGGGCGC
>DASQBH010001224.1:0-4314 GCA_035635315.1 Longimicrobium sp. | reverse complement strand
GGTACAGAGATACGGACAAAAGCCGGAGGAACAGAGAAAAACCGGTCTTCCTCTGTTCCTCTGGCTTTTGTCTGTTCCTCTGTACCCCACGTGTTGTTGTTCAGACGCTTCCGCCCTGGCCCGTCCACTGCTCGCGCGACAGTTCGTAGCGCGCTTCGCCGTTGGGCTCGGGGCCGGCGTGGCGCCAGCCGGCGGCCTGGTAAAAGCGCTCGGCGCGGGTGCCGGGGTCGGTGCTCAGCCACACCCGCTCCGCGCCGGCCTCGGCGAAGAACCACTCCATCATCGCGTCGTGCAGGCGCCGCCCCACGCCGTGCCCCTCGACGTCCGGGTCCACGAAGAGCGCCCAGACGTTCATCCGGCTCGCATCCGCCACCGCAAAGCCCACGATGCGGCCGTCCACTTCGACGACCCAGCCTCGTCCGCGCTCCGTGAGCATCGCCTCGTAGTCGTGCGGCTGGATCCACGCGGGGTCGCCCAGCCGGTTCTCGCGGACGCTGGTCCGCACGCGGTGCATCTCCGCGACGTCCGCCACGGTCGCCTGCCTGATGTGCATGGGTTCGGCTGCGTGTGCGGAAGCCTACGAGCCGCAGGGGTTGGGGTTGTGCAGGCCCGCTCGTGGAACCACGCTGGGCTCCGGAGGATTGCAGCGCTCCGTCCGTGCGCCGAACAGCTCCGTGACCCTGGCCCTCATCGCCCGCACCGCATCCGGAAAATCGGCCTCGGCCGCCTGCAGCTGCCGCTGGTAGGCGGCGGGGTCTTCCATGCTGCTTCCACACTTCTCCAGCAGAACTCCCAGACCCTCACGCAGCGCGCGGAAGAGGTGGCTTTCGTCTCCATCGTACCCGTACTGCAGATACCTCACCCCCACCCAGCAGCCGGGAGACGACGCGCTTGCCGACAGCCCGGCGCCGTTGTCGGTCAGGGCCACGTTCACGCGCCGGTCGGGGGTGTGGAACGAGAGGTGGATTTTCTTCCACCCGCGCGTCGTGTGCGGGGCCGGCCGCGGGTTGGTGTACTCTTCGCGGATCAGCGTGAACGCGCCCACCGGCTCGCGGCTGACCGCGCTGCCACCCCGCAGCGGCGTCACGTTCGTCGTGTCGTTGCGGTCGATCCGCTCGGGCGGAGAGGTGACGGACATGATGGAGGGCGCCGGCGAAAACAGCTCCCGCAGCACCCGCGGCGCCTCGGCGCGGTAGATGGTGGCGTGGGTCAGCTCCGGCCGCGGCTGGTACTGCCATTGAAGCAAGAACACTTCGTTCGCGCGCAGCACCTCCGCCAGGCGCGCGGCGGCAGGGGCGATGTTGTCTTCATCGGCGGAGGACAGGTACAGCACCCGTGGCGCGGACAGGCCGTCCCACCACGCATCCTTCAGCCGCGCGTCCGAGCCGCGCACCAGCGCCTCGTTGTTCCACCACAGGCTGGGGCTCAGGGCGATGTAGGTGTGGAACAGCCCCGGCTGCAGAAAGAAGGTCTCCACGATGAACAGCCCCGCCAGTGACTCGCCGATGATCGCCGTCTCCCCCGTCACCCGGTAGCGGCGGCGCACCTCGGGCATCAGCTCGTCGGCGATGAAGCGGCGAAAGGCGGCGGATCCACCCACGCGCGGCGCGATGGCGCGGTCCTCCGCCACCTCGGTGGGCCCGGTCATGTCGCGCCGCCGCTCCGTGTTCTCGATGCCCACGACGATCATCCTGCGCATCTCGCTGGCGCGGATGCCGGCGTCCACCGTGGCGGCCACGTGCGGAAAGTCCTCCTGCACGCCCCCGTCGGGCATGTACAGCACGGGATACTCCGCGCCCCACTGCGTATAGCCCGGCGGCGTGTACACGTTGATCCGCCGCGTCTCGCCCAGCGCCGTGGACTCGATGGTGAACGTCTCGTGCGGCGGCACCTGCTCCTGGGCGGCCGCGCTCGCGGAGACCCACACGCCGGCGAGCACGGCGAACAGCCATGGTGCGGCCAGCTTTCTCATCATCGGAATCATCATCGTCTGTTCTGGCGTCCGGACGGGAAGGCGAACGATCGGGTTCAACGCGCCGAGCGGGTTATCCCTGACGCCCGGGATAGAGAATACGGAATCGTGGGACGCCTCAGAGCGTTTTTGAGGATCCTCCGAGCTTGTTTCCTGAGGGAGGCGCCGCTCCCAACCTGCTGCTACGGGGAACTTTGGCGCCGACCGAAGGATCTCGCCGGCAGCACCCGGGGGCTGGATCAGTGCCGTGTAGCCAGCCCCGCAATGGCCGAGACGAGATCCTTCGGTCGCGCGCAAGCGGTTGCGTAACTTCAAGTTCTAGAGGCGCGCTCCCTCAGGAAATCAACTTGTCGGTTATCTGAAAAACCAGATTCTTAAACACACTCTCACACCGCGCCGCGCAGGCGGGCGGCTTCACGCAGCGATTGTGCACAGGCGAGCCAGCGGCGCAGCTCCTCTCCCTCCTGGTCTTCCGCGGCCCAGGACGCCGCGACCACGGCGAGCGCGTACCCCCACCCGGCCAGCCGCCGCACGTCGTCGCCCAGCCGCTCCGCCAGCACGTCCAGCCGGTCCGACAGCATGGCCACGGGCGTGGGGTGCGAAAGCACGAAGCGGCGGGGATTCCGCAGCAGCGCCGCCGGCTCCGCCTCGGGCGGACCCAGGATGCCTTTCGGATCGGCCGCCAGCCACGGCAGGCGCTCCGCGCGCAGCAGGTTGTGGTGGTGCAGGTCGCCGTGCAGCACGGAGTCGTCGGCCGCGCCGGCCAGGAGCTCGGTGGCGATCGCCCGCGCTTCGCGGCACGCGCTCGCCAGCTCCGGCAGGACGTCCGCACCGCAGGCGGATTCCAGCTGCTCGATGGACGACGCGAGGGTCGGCAGGGTCTCGCGCGGCGGCCCGGGGGTGGCGCGGAGGCGCAGGATCACGTCCGCGGCCTCGGCCGTCGCCGCCCGGTCGTCCCCGGCGCAGAGGTCCGCCAGCGGCGTGCCGGGGACCGCGCGCTCCAGCAGGAGCGCGCCGCGCGGAAGATCCGCCGCCTCCAGGCGCACGGCTCCGGCACCCGCCCAGTAAGCCAGCGCGCGCGCCTCGTACGCCAGCCACTCGGTGGGCGGGGTAAGCTTGAGGACCAGCGGCGCACCGTCCCGCCCGCGCACGGGGACGACGAGGCCCAGGCTGGCCTCCGCGTACGGCGGTCCGTCCTCCGTCAGCGCCCATCCGTCGACGACGGACGCCAGGTGCCCGGGAAGCTGCCGGAGCCACGCGGCTCCGGACTCGCCATAGGCCGCGCGGATGCGGTCGGCAACGTCGCCGGGAAGGATGGGATCGGGCACCGGTCAGGCGCCCGGGAGGGAAGCCGGCACGTCGGCCATCGGCGTCTCCAGCCGGGACGCGGCGCCCTCATCCACCAGGACCTTGCCCAGGCAGACGCACTCGGCGCGGCCGTCGTAGCGCCCGTAGTTGTCGATGGGCTGGTAGCCCCGGCGCGTGTAGAACGCGACCGCGGCCGTGTTCACGCGCCGCGTCTCCAGCCACAGCGCGTGGTAGCCAAGGCTCCGCGCCCGCGCTTCGAGAAACGCGAGCACGGCCGATCCCACGCCGCGGGTTCCCGGACGGGCGTACATCCGCTTCACCTCGGCCACACCTTCCGAGAGCGGGCGGATGGCGCCGCAGCCGAGCGGCTCGCCCCGCGGCGCGCGGGCCACCACGAAGACGCCGCCGGGCGCGCACACGTCCGCCACGTCGAACGACCCCGCCCCACCCTCGCCGGTGATGCGGGTGAGGATGCGCGTAAGCTCGTCCATCATCGCGGCCGCAGCCGGCGAACGCGGATCCTCGACGGCGATGCGCAGCCCGTCATCCATCACTGTGACGCCTTGATATGGAGGTGGATGAGAAGCCCGGGATCATACCGGATACGGAAAAAGCCTGCGGATGCGGATCCGGCAAACGGTGTCATCCTGAGAGGGTGTCGAAAAACCTTCTTTACCCCTGAAAGCAAAGGCAAGTCATCCTGAGGGAGCGCCGCGCGGTACCCTGAACCTGCACAGCCGCTTGTGCGCGACCGAAGGACCTTCTTTCCGACATCGTGGGGCAGGCTCGTCGGCATAGATTCAGCCCCTGGGCTCGGCTGGCAAGGTCCTTCGGTCGCCGCCATGGATCAAGCAACGCGAAGAACTTGCGCGCGGCTCCCTCAGGATGACTGGTTCATGATTCCGGTTTCTCAACACCCTCTCAGGAAGCCAATCGGTTAGACTGATCTCTCAAACACGCGCTGAGAGCGTGTTAAAGAATCTGGTCTTCAGACAACCGAGGACTGACTTCCTGAGGGAGCGCGCCTCCGGAAC
>DASQBH010001223.1:0-3130 GCA_035635315.1 Longimicrobium sp. | reverse complement strand
GGCCGGTGGCCCCCGAGTGGCGCCAGGCGATGGACGCCGCCGGCGTGAAGGTTCAGTTCTGGTGCCCCCGCTTCGGAGTGTGCGTGGCGCTGCCGGAGGGGATGGACGCGGCGGGGCTGCGCTCGTCGCTCCCCTTTGCCGTCGGCGCGCAGCCGTACACGGAGGAGCTGTGCAGCCGCGGCACGCTGGCCCAGTCCCACGCCGTCCGCGAGCGGAGCGGCCTGCCGGAGGACCTGTTCGACCTGGTCTGCTTCAGCCGCGACGACCGGGAGCGGGTGGAGCAGGAGGTGGCGCGGATGGGGATCCCCGTCCTCGCCACCTCGTCGTCCAAGATCCGCGTCCACTACACCGGCGACCCGGCCGTGCTGCGGGAGATCACGGGCGTAAAGCTGGTGGACCCCGCCCGCGCGCCGGTAATGCTGCAGGGCGCCGCCGCCACGCTGCAGGCAGCCCTGGGCGTTGCCGCCGCCAGCGGCGAGTGGCGCTCGGACCTCACGGGGCGCGGGCAGGTGGTCGCCGTGGCCGACTCCGGCCTGGACCGCGGCGTGGCGGACGGCACCCTGCACCCGGACTTTGCCGGGCGCGTCCGCTTTATCCGCAGCTGGCCGATCAACCCGTCCTGGACCCCTTTCGTGGTCCTTCCCGGCGCCGACGACGGCCCGGCGGACGTCAACAGCGGCCACGGCACCCACGTCGCCGGCCTGGCCGTCGGCAGCGGCGCCATGAGCGGGGGGGTGCACCGGGGGATCGCGCCCGGCGCGGAGCTCGTCTTTCAGGCCATCGAGCAGCAGGTGACTCCCCGGCCGGAGTTCGCCGGGCAGCTGCCGCCGGGATGGTACCTGGCCGGCCGGCCGCTGGACCTGCGCGAGCTCTTTCGCGAGGCGCGCGAGCAGGGCGCGCGCATCCACGTGAACGCCTGGGGCGACCCCGCGCAGGGGCGCTACACCGACGACGCCTATGAGACCGACCTGTTTCTCCAGCAGAACCCCGACGCAGTGATCCTCTTTGCCGCGGGAAACGGGGGCGCCGACCGCGACGCCGACCGCGTTCCCGATCCGCGGACCCTCTACGCCCCCGCCTCGGCCAAGAGCGTGGTCGCCGTCGGCGCTTCGGAGGGGGTGGCCGCGGGGACCGGCGGTTTTCGCGGCACCTGGGGCCAGTTCGACCCCTCCGGCGAGCGCCACCGGGCGCCGGCGGACCGCGCGGACTCCGTCGTGGGCGAGCCCGACCGGCTGGCCCTCCTTTCCTCCGCCGGCCCCTCGGCGGACGGCCGCGTCAAGCCGGACGTCTGCGCGCCGGGCACCAGCCTGGTCGCCCCCCGCTCCTCCGTCTGCCGGCAGACCGGCTGGGGGACGGCCGCGCCGGGCTACATGTACAACGGCGGCACCAGCATGGCCGTGGGGGTCGCCGGCGGCCTGATGGCGCTGCTGCGGCAGGCGTGGCAGGAGCACCAGGGCGGCACGCCCCCCTCCGGCGCGGCCCTCAAGGCGCTCTGCGTGATGGGCGCCCTTCCCCTCCGCGCCCGCTCCGGCGCGGGCGAGGAAAGCCGGACGGCGGCGGGGTTCGGCCGCGTGCACCTGGAAGGGAGCCTCCCCCGCCAGCCCGGGCGCGTGGTCCGGCTGATGGACGACGCCGCGGGGCTGGCCACGGGCGAGATGCGCGAGTACCGGCTCACCGTACGCCGCCCGGGGACGCTGCGCGCGGTGCTCTGCTGGTACGACGCGCCCGGCGAGGTGCTGGTGAACGACCTGGACCTGGCGCTCTCCGGCCCCTCCGGACGCGTGCACGGCAACCACGCCGCGGGCGAGGGCGGCGCGCCGGACCGGCGGAACACCGTGGAGGTGGTCCACCTTTCCGACGCCGCGCCCGGCGAGTACACGCTGCGCGTCCTGGCCGCCAACGCCCCGGCGGGGGCCCAGCCGTTCGCCCTGGCCTTTGCCTACCCCGCACCGGCCGGCATCCAGCTCCCCGTCGACGCCCTGCTGGACCTGGGCGCCGCCGCGCGCACACGCCTGCAGACGGCCGGGGTGGCGACGGTCGGCGACCTGGCCGGGCTGGACGACGCGCAGCTGGCGGAGCGCGCGGGGGTGCGCGGTCACGCGCTGATCGCCCTGCGCGGGCGGCTGGCCGTGCTGCGGCGCGTGGCGGCCACGCCGCCCGCCCCCACCGTCCCCCGCGCGGCCACGCTGGCCTCCGTGCTCGACACGGCCGCGCCGGCGCCGGAGGGCGTGCCGCCGGACGAGTGGCGGCGCGCGGCGGCCGAGCTGGCGCCCCTTGCCCTGGTCTTCGACCGCGGACGGCTGAGCGGAATTCGCCTGGCCGACCTGTTCGACCCCGTCTCCTGACGGCGCATCATCCACCCCCGCAACCCCGAGCCTGCCGTATGAGCGAAGACAAGGGCAAGCGCCGCACCTCCCGCGCGGCCGGGCCGCCACCCCCCGCGGAGCCGCCCCAGGTGCCCGAAGAGGCCACCCTTCCCGTCGCCGGCTTCTCCCTCTCCGAGACCCCGGCCGACGCCCGCGAGCTGGCCGCCGCGGCCGCCACCGCCGCGGCCGTCGCCGCGCCCCCCACCCCCGTGGGCGCGGCGCTGCAGGCCCAATCGCTCGCCACCCTGCTCTCCGGCGGGGGCGCGCTGGGCCAGTTCGCCGACGTGATGCCCACCTTTGGAAACGTCCTGCTCTCCATCGGCACCGGAGTGGCGGCCTCGCAGGAGGCCATGGACCGCAGCCTGGTCGACACCGTCCGCGAGCTGCAGGACACCCGGATCACCATCGTCACCGACGTCATCCAGGAGCTGGGGGACGACGGGCTTCCGGACGTGACCCGGGAGCCCACGGTGGTCACGGAGGAGGTCTCGCTCGTCAACCACGTCCCGCCCACGCAGCTGCTGTGGGACCGCGTGGCCCTGTCGATGGACATGACCGTCTCAGGGATCAGCGCGGAGCACGGCGTGGTCTTTCGCCAGCGGCAAACGCAGGCGCAGGGAAGCGCCGGGAGCTTCTGGGGGTTCTACGACTGGTTCGGCGGATCGGCGTCCACGCGCGAGCAGACGGCGCAGTCCCGGTCCGCCTACGAGCAGCAGTGGGCCAGCGGCCAGGTGCGGCTGGACGCGCTGCTGGGATCGCGGCGG
>DASQBH010001222.1:0-2159 GCA_035635315.1 Longimicrobium sp. | reverse complement strand
GCCATCGAGCTGCCGCTGATGGTGGCCGTCCCGCTGTTGATCCAGGTGGAGGTGATGCTGCCGCCCGGCGCGTACCCGTCCACGCAGCTTCCCCAGTTGCTGCTGCTGCGCTTGGCGTCGTTGCTTTCCGACGAGGCGGTGGTGAACACCGCCGTGGCGCTGGCCGGCGAGTAGTTGCAGGCGTTGCTGTTGCTGTTCCCCGCCGCCACAGCCACGAAGACGCCGGAGTTGGAGAGGTTGGTGACCGCCGTGTTGAGCGTGGTGTTCAGCGTGCCGCCCAGCGACAGGTTGGCCACCGCGGGGTTGGTGCGGTTCAGCCGCACCCAGTCCACGCCCGCGATGATGGCGGAGGTGGAGCCGCTGCCGTTGCAGTCCAGCACCCGCA
Source organism: Longimicrobium sp. (assembly GCA_035635315.1). Classification (GTDB taxonomy): domain Bacteria; phylum Gemmatimonadota; class Gemmatimonadetes; order Longimicrobiales; family Longimicrobiaceae; genus Longimicrobium. Next base: position 1,774 of record DASQBH010001222.1, on the reverse strand, counting down.
CGCCGCGCAGGCGCACCTGCTTGGCCACGCCGTAGGTCGTGGAGCCGATCGTCCCCGCCACGTGGGTGCCGTGCCCGTTGCAGTCCGCGCCGGTGCCGCCCAGCGCGTCGTACGCCGACGCCGCGCGGGTGCCGAACTGCGGGTGGTTGGCCTGGATCCCCGTGTCGATGATGTACGCGTAGACGCCCGGCGCCGTGGCCGTGTACGTGTAGCTGTTGCTGAGCGGCAGGTTGCGCTGGTCGATGCGGTCCAGCCCCCAGGTGACGGGCGACTGCGTGGTCCACGCCTCCACCCGCCCGTCCTGCTCCACGTACGCCACGTTCGGGTTGTGGCGCAGGGCGTTCAGCAGCCCCTCGTTCAGCGAGGCGCTGAAGCCGTTGACCGCGGCCGTGTAGACGAACCGGGGGCTCACGCCGGCGACCGCCGCCACGGAGCGCGGGTTGGCGCCCTCGTTCAGCACCACGATGTACTCTCCGGCGATGCCGCCGGCCTGCGCGGCAAGGAGCGGGGCGGCGCCGTCCGCGGCGCCGGTCGTGGGCGACTGGTCCGCGCAGGCGGCCAGCGCCAGCAGCGCGGCGGCGGACAGGGGAAAGCGGATGGCCTTCATGGCGTCCTCGTCAGGATCCGGGGGAGGGGGAGTGCGGCGCGCCGTCCGAACGGGGGGCGGGCGGCGCGCGTATCCGTTTACAGGGTGCTCTTGAACAGCAGCCGGTTGGGCGTGCCCACCGGGTTGCCGGTAACCACGTTCGGCGTGGCGTTGCTGATGATCCAGTTGACGATGGTGGACGAGGCCGCGTCGCCAAAGGCGGACTTGTACAGCGCGCCCACGCCGGCCGCGTGCGGGCTGGCCATCGACGTCCCGCTGATGGTGTTGGTGGAACTGCCGATCCAGGTGCTGGTGACGTTCACGCCCGGCGCGTAGATGTCCGTGCATCCGCCGAAGTTGCTGAAGCTGGCGCGGGCGTTGTACCGGTCCACCGCGTTCACCGTGAGGGTGCCGCTGGCGCTGGCGGGGGAGACGTTGCAGGCGTTCTGGTTCTCGTTGCCGGACGCGACCGCGGTAAAGACGCCGGCGTTGATCATGTTGGTCGCCGCCGTGTTCACCGCCGCGGAGTACGGGTAGCCCAGCGACATGTTGGCCACCGCGGGCTTGATGTGGTTAAGCCGCACCCAGTCCATGGCCGCGATCACCTGGGCCGTGCCGCCGTAGCCGCCGCAGTCCACCACGCGCACGCCGCGCAGGTACACGTTCTTGGCGACGCCGTATGTGGTGCTGCCGATGGTCCCCGCCACGTGGGTGCCGTGCCCGTTGCAGTCCGCGCCGCTGCCGCCGGCATAGTCGTAGACGTTGCTGGCGCGCGTGCCGAACTGCGGGTGGTTGGCCTGCAGCCCCGAGTCGATCACGTACACGCGCACGCCGGTGCCGCTGGCGTTGTAGGTGTAGGTGGTGCTGAGCGGCAGGTTCTGCTGGTCGATGCGGTCGATTCCCCAGGTGGCGTTCAGCTGCGTCACCTGCACGCCGCCCACCTGCTCCTGCTCCACGTAGTCCACGTCGGGGTTGTGGCGAAGCGCCGTGAGCTGCCCGGCGTTGAGCGTGGCGGCAAAGCCGTTGAGCACGGCGGTGTAGACGTGGCGGGGGCTCACGCCGGCCACGGCGGCGACGGAGCGCGGGTCGGCGCCTTCCTTGAGCACCACGATGTACGATCCGGCCACGCCCTGGCCGGACGCCGCCGCCATCAGGGGCGCGGTCTCGGGGGCGCGGGCGGTGATGGGC
>DASQBH010001221.1:0-4438 GCA_035635315.1 Longimicrobium sp. | reverse complement strand
GGGGGAGCAGGGGGCGGCGGATCCCGAGGCGCCCAGCCTTCCCGCGCGGGTGACCCGCTTCGCGGCGCCGGCGCGCGACGTGGCGGTGGCGGAGGACGGGCAGTGGGTCATGCCGGCCCGCGACTATGCGTCCACGCGCTTCAGCGGGCTGGCGCAGATCAACCGGCGCAACGTGGCCGGGCTGCGGCTGGCGTGGACCTGGTCCGACGGCAACTTCTTCGGGCACGAGGGGGCGCCGCTGGTCGTCGGCGGCACGCTGTACTGGGTGAGCCCGTTCCCCAACCAGCTGTACGCGCTGGATTTGACGCGGCCCGGCGCGCCGCTCAAGTGGACCTACAAGCCGCCGCTGCAGCTGGCGGCGCAGGGCGTGGCCTGCTGCGACAAGGTGAACCGCGGGGCGGCGTACGCGGACGGTCGCATCTTCTTCAACACGCTCGACAACCAGGTGGTCGCGGTGGACGCCGCCACCGGCGCCGAAGCGTGGCGCGTGCGCATCGGCGACATCAACCGCGGCGAGACCATGACCATGGCGCCGCTGGTGGTGAAGGGGAAAGTCCTCGTCGGCAACAGCGGCGGGGAGATGGGGGTGCGCGGCTGGCTCACCGCGCTGGACGCCGCGACGGGCAGCATCGCCTGGCGCGCGTACAGCACCGGGCCGGACAGCGACGTGCTGATCGGGCCCAGCTTTCAGCCGTTCTACGAAGGGGACCGGGGCAAGGACCTGGGCGTCACCAGCTGGCCGCCCAACGCGTGGGAGACGGGTGGGGGCACGGTGTGGGGATGGATCAGCTACGATCCCACCCTGGACCTGGTCTACTACGGCACCGGAAACCCGGGCCCGTGGAACCCCGAGCAGCGCCCGGGCGACAACAAGTGGACCGCCGGCATCTTTGCCCGCGACCCCGACGACGGGCAGGCGCGCTGGTTCTACCAGTGGAGCCCGCACGACGTGCACGACTACGACGGCGTGAACGAGCAGATCCTGCTCGACCTGCCGATCGAGGGCCGGACGCGGCGCGTGCTCGTGCGCGCGGAGCGCAACGGGTACATCTACGTGATGGACCGCGCCACGGGGCAGGTGCTCTCCGCCGACCCCTTCGTCCACATCACCTCGTCGCTGGGCGTGGACCTGAAGTCGGGCGACTACCTGCCGAACCCGCGGACGGCGCCGCGGACGGGGACGGTGGTGCGCAACATCTGCCCCGCCGCGCCGGGGGCCAAGGACTGGCAGCCCGCCGCCTTCAGCCCGCGCACCCGGCTGATGTACATCCCGCACAACAACCTGTGCATGGACTACGAGGCGGTGGAGGCCAACTACATCGCCGGCACGCCGTACGTGGGCGCCAACGTCACCATGCACGCCGGCCCCGGCGGCCACCGCGGCGAGTTCACCGCGTGGGACCCCGTGCAGCGCAAGCCCGCGTGGAAGATCCGCGAGCTGTTCCCCGTCTGGAGCGGCGCCCTGGCCACCGCAGGCGACGTGGTGTTCTACGGGACCATGGACCGCTGGTTCAGGGCGGTGGATGCGGGGACGGGGCGCATCCTGTGGCAGTTCCGCACGGCGTCGGGGATCATCGGACAGCCGATCACCTTCCGCGGGCCGGACGGCAAGCAGTACGTGGCCATCTTCGACGGGGTGGGCGGATGGCCCGGCGCCGTGGTCTCCGGCGACCTCTCGCCCGAGGACCCGACGGCGGCGCTGGGCTTTGCGGGGGCGATGGCGGACCTGCCGGACCACACGGAAAAGGGCGGGACTCTCTACGTATTCGCGCTGCCATGATGAAGACGAGTGCGAAAGTGCGAGAGTGCGAAAGTGCGAAAGTGGGGATGCCGAAGCGCGCACCCGCACCCCTCGGAGCGAATGGATTCGCCACTGGGAAAACGCAAAGTCCGCCTTCGCGGACTGTAGCCGACGGTTCGGCGCGCGTAGTCTCGCCTCGAAATGCTCGCTGCGGGTCTGATTCGGTGATCGCCCGGTTGCGGACGCGCAGGTGCGTGGGAAGCCGCGAGCAGCCGGTCCGCCGTGTCCGCGCAGGCGGACAGCGTGACGTTGTTGCCGCGATTTCAATCGCTCCAGGCGGACGGCACGTTGCTGGACCAGAATCCCACGGAGCATCCAGGGGCAGAAGCGCCCGCTATTCCCTATTCCCTATTCCCTATTCCCTGCTGTTCCTCCTCGCCGCGTGCTCCGAGTCGCGCGCGGAGCCCGTCGTCATCGACCAGACCCGCGCCCAGCCCGTCGCGCAGCTGGCCGCGGCGATGGTGCCGAAGCCCCGGACGGCGCTGCGCGTCTGCTCCGATCCCAACAACCTGCCGTTCAGCAACCAGGCGGGCGAGGGGTTCGAGAACCGCATCGCGGAGCTGATCGGGCGCGAGCTGGGGCTGCCGGTGGAGTACACGTGGTGGGCGCAGCGGCGCGGCTTCATCCGCAACACCCTGCGCGCGGGCAACTGCGACCTGGTGATCGGCCTGCCCAGCAGCATGGAGCTGGCCCTGACCACGCGGCCGTACTACCGCTCCACGTACGTCTTCGTCTACCGCAAGGACGCGAGGTTCGACGTGCGCTCGTTCGACGATCCCGTGCTCAAGGAAAAGCGGATTGGCGTCCATCTGGTCGGAGACGACGGGGCCAACACGCCGCCGGCGCACGCGCTGGCCTCGCGCGGCATCGTCGGGGGCAGGGTGCGCGGCTACATGCTGTACGGCGACTACTCGCAGCCCAACCCGCCCGCGAAGATCCTGGACGCGCTGGCGGCGGGGGAGATCGACGTCGCCATCGTCTGGGGGCCGCTGGCCGGCTGGTTCGTCCCGCGGCAGAAGGTGGCGATGGAGATCGTCCCCGTCTCGCCGCAGATCGACGTGCCGTTCCTCCCCTTCGTCTACGACATCTCCATGGGCGTGCGGCGCGACGATGCCGTGCTCAAGGCCGACGTGGAGCAGGTGATGATGCGCCGCCGCGCCGACATCGACGCCATCCTGGACGAGTACGGCGTCCCGCGCGTGGGCCCCCGACGCAGTTCGGCACCGGAGGAACCGAGCCGATGACGCGCACTTTCGCACTCTCGCACTTTCGCACTTTCGCACTGCTGTTGCTGTTGACGGCGTGCGACCGCGAGCGCCGCAGCTTTCGCGAGACGCCCCCCGGCGCCACCGCCATGCCCGCCGTGCAGACGTCGGAGCTGCAGGCGGGGCCCAGGACGACGGACCCGTCCGCCGGCGCATACCAGGAGAACCGCTGGGCGGTGAGCCAGGGGCAGACCTTCTACGCGCAGTACAACTGCGCCGGCTGCCACGCGCCCGGCGGCGGCGGCGGCATGGGCCCGCCGCTGAACGACGACGAGTGGATCTACGGCAGTGATCCGGAGAACGTCTTTGCCACCATCGTCGAGGGAAGGCCGAACGGGATGCCCTCGTTCCGCGGGCGCATCGACAACGCGCAGCTCTGGCAGCTGGTGGCGTACGTCAGGACGATGAGCGGGCTGACGCCCAAGGACGTGCAGCCCGCGCGGCAGGACCACATGCAGGAGTCCAAGCCCGCCATGGACGCCCTGCCCCAGCGCCAGCTTCCGTGATGAGTGCGAAAGTGCGGGAGTGCAAGAGTGCGAAAGTGGGCCTGCGGAGGCGCGGGTCCCTGGCCCGCTATTCCCTATTCCCTATTCCCTGTTCCCTTCTTCTGGCCCTCGCCGCCTGCGACCGCGAGTTCTCCGCCGTCCATCCCGCCGGCCCCCAGGCGCGCCGCATCGCCGACATGACGTGGTACCTCACCATCACCGGGAGCATCGTCTTCCTGGTGGTGATGGGGCTGCTCTTCTACGTCCTCTGGCGCGCGCACCGGCGGCAGGATGCCATCGGCGGCGACCACGTGGAGCGCACGATGAGCCGCTGGGTGGGCGGCGGCGTGGCGGTGACGACCGTCATCCTGCTGGCGACGCTGGTCTACAACTTCTACACGGGGCGCGCGCTGGCGCAGTTCGCCGAGCCTGACGCGCTGACCGTGCGGGTGACGGGGCACCAGTGGTGGTGGGAGGTGCAGTACCAGGACCCCGCCTACCACCGCCGCGTGCAGACCGCGAACGAGATACACATCCCCGTGGGGCGGCGGGTGCGGCTGGAGGTGCAGTCGCGCGACGTGATCCACTCGTTCTGGGTGCCCAACCTGCACGGCAAGCTGGACCTGATCCCCGGCTACGCGGGCACCACCTACTTCCAGGCCGACGAGGCCGGCGTGTTCATGGGCCGCTGCGCCGAGTACTGCGGCCTGCAGCACGCGCGCATGGACCTGCGCGTGGTCGCGGAGCCGCCCGAGAAGTTCGCCGCCTGGTACGAAGGCCAGCTGCGCGCGTCGGCGCCGCCCGCGGACAGCGTGCAGCAGAAGGGGCAGCAGGTCTTTCTCTCCAAGGGATGCGTGATGTGCCACACCGTGCGCGGCACGCCGGCC
>DASQBH010001220.1:0-3540 GCA_035635315.1 Longimicrobium sp. | reverse complement strand
CGGAGGCGCTGCGGGCGCACGTGCGGCAGAGCCTGCCGGAGTACATGGTTCCGGCGGCGTTCGTCACGCTGGACGCGCTGCCGCTGACGCCCAACGGCAAGCTGGACCGCAAGGCGCTCCCCGCTCCGGAGCTTGCGTCGGCGGCGGAGTACGTGGCGCCGCGCACCCCCGTGGAGGAGGTGCTGGCGGAGATCTGGGCGGAGGTGCTGCGCCTGGAGCGGGTAGGCGTGCACGACAGCTTCTTCGACCTGGGCGGGCACTCGCTGCTGATCATGCGTCTGCTCGCCAAGATCCAGGCCACGTTCGACCTGGAAATCTCGATCCGCGCCGTGTTCTCGATGCCGACGCTGGAAGCCATGGCGGGAGAGATCGAGCGCATGATCTATGAAGACGTAGCCACCATGTCCGAATTCGAGGCCGAGCAGCTGACCGAGTCCAAGCCCGTTGCAGGAGCCTGAGATGGCCGTGGAACAGACGGTCGAGCTTCCGCGCCTGGAGCCTTCTGCCGCCAAGCGCGCGCTCATCGAGGCGAGGCTCAGCCGGCAGGGCCGCTCGTCGGGCATCGTTCCCCGCGCCCATCGTGACGGCGCTCCGCTCTCCTTTGCGCAGGAGCGGCTCTGGTTCCTGGATCGGCTGGAGCCGGGGAGCGCCACGTACAACCTCCCCGTGGCATGGCGCCTGGGGGGTGCGCTGGACGAAGCGGCGCTGGAGCGCGCGCTGGGCGAGATCGTCCGGCGGCACGAAGCGCTGCGCACCACCTTCCGGGAGGTGGATGGCTCACCGGTGCAGGTGGTTGCGCCGTTCGGCGGCTTTACGCTGCCGGTGGAGGACCTGTCGGGGCTGGGCGAGGCAGACCGCGAGGTGGAGGCGGGGCGCCGCGCCACCGAGGAGGCGATGCGGCCGTTCGACCTCGCGGCGGGCCCGCTCTTCCGGGCGGTGCTGCTGCGGCTGGACGATCAGAGCCACGTGCTGCTGCTCACGATGCACCACATCGTCAGCGACGGCTGGAGCATGGGGGTGCTCTCCCGCGAGTTCTCGGCGCTGTACGCGGCGTATCGCGAGGGGCGGGAATCGCCGCTGCCGGAGCTGGGGGTGCAGTACGGCGACTACGCCGCCTGGCAGCGCGAGCACCTGCGGGGCGAGGTGCTGGAACGGCATCTCTCGTACTGGCGGGAGCGCCTGGCGGGAGCCCCGGAGCTGGTGGAGCTGCCCACCGACCATCCCCGCCCGGCCGTGCAGACGTTCCGGGGGGCGAGCGAGCGGATCGAGCTTCCCGGCGAGCTGCTGGAGCGCCTCCGGGCGCTGGGGCGCAGCGAGGGAGCGACGCTGTACATGGTGGTGCTCTCCGCCTTCCAGGTGCTGCTGTCGAAGTACAGCGGCAGCGAGGACATCGTCGTGGGGACCCCCATTGCGGGGCGGATGAGGGATGAGGTCGCGGGGCTGATCGGCTTCTTCGTGAACACGCTGGTGCTGCGCACCGACCTGGGCGGAGACCCGACCTTCCGGGAGGTGCTGCGGCAGGTGCGGAGGGTGACGCTGGGTGCGTACGAGCACCAGGAGCTTCCCTTCGAGAAGCTGGTGGCCGAGCTGCAGCCGGAGCGCAGCCTGAGCCATTCGCCGCTCTTCCAGGTGGAGTTCACGCTGAACGACGAAGAATCGGCGCGTGGCGCGGCAGAGTCGAGCACCGAAGGGGGCGACCCGGATGTCACCTTCGCCAAGTTCGACCTGGCGCTGGTCCTCGCGGCAACGCGGCGGGGCCTGCTGGGCGGACTCATCTACAGCACCGACCTCTTTGAGCGCGGCACGATCGAGCGGATGATCGGCCACCTGGAGCGGGTGCTGCAGCAGGTCGCCGCCGACGCGGACGTGCGGCTCTCGCGGCTGGAGCTGCTCGGGGATGCGGAGCGCGCGCGGGTGCTGGAGGAGTGGAACCGGACCGACGCGGATCTCCCCGCCGCGCCCGTCCACCGGCGCTTCGAGGCGCAGGTGGAAAAGACGCCGGGCGCGATGGCCGTCGTCTCCGGCGCAGATTCGCTCACCTACGCCGAGCTGAACGCGCGCGCCAACCGGCTCGCGCGCTGGCTGCGCGGGCGCGGGGTGGGCGCGGAGGTGCGCGTGGGGCTCTGCCTGGAGCGGGGGCCGGAGATGGTGGTCGCCGTCCTGGGCGTGCTGAAGGCCGGCGGCGCCTACGTCCCGCTCGATCCGTCGTATCCGGCCGAGCGGCTGGCGTACATGGCCGCCGACTCCGCCCTCCCCGTGGTGCTGACGCGGGAGCGCCTCCTCGGCCGCCTTCCCTTCGACGCAAGCGTGGAGGTCGTCGCGCTCGACGCGCGGTGGGGGGAGATCGAGACGGAAGACGCGACGGATCCGGCCGTCGCCGTGGACCCGCGGAGCCTGGCGTACGTCCTCTACACCTCCGGGAGCACCGGCCGGCCCAAGGGCGTGGCCGTGGAGCACGCGCAGCTGGGCGCCTACCTGGCGTGGGCGACCCGCACCTATCCCGGCGGCGGCTCGGCCCTGCACTCCTCGCTTTCCTTCGACCTGACCGTCACCAGCCTCTTTGTCCCGCTCCTGGGCGGCGGCGCGGTGGAGGTGGTGGAGGAGGACGATGCCGTCGAGGGGCTCGCGCGTCTGCTGGAGCGCGGCGGCCGCGAGATGCTGAAGCTGACCCCGGCGCACCTGCGCGTTCTGGGCGAGCGGCTGGCGGAGCGGGGCGCCGTCGGCGGGGCGGCGTGCCTCGTCGTGGGCGGCGAGCCGCTGATCGGCGAGCAGATCGGCTTCTGGATCCGCCAGCTGCCGGAGACGGTGATCGTCAACGAGTACGGCCCCACCGAGACGGTGGTGGGGTGCTCCATCCATTCCCGGCGGCTCGCCGAAACCGGCGCCGGGCAGGTGCCGATCGGCCGGCCTGTGGCCAACACGCGGCTCTACGTGCTGGACGGTGCGCGCCAGCCCGTCCCCGTCGGCGTCCCCGGCGAGCTGTACGTCGGCGGCGCGCAGGTGACGCGCGGCTACCTGGGGCGGCCCGGGCTGACGGCGGAGCGCTTCGTCCCCGACCCGTTCGGCCGCGTGCCGGGCGGCCGGCTGTACCGCACCGGCGACCGTGTGCGCTGGAAGGAAAGTGCGGAAGTAAGTGCGGAACGCGGCGACTCACGCACTGACGCACTCACGCACTCACGCACCGGTGTTCTCGAGTTCCTGGGGCGCACCGACTTCCAGGTGAAGGTGCGCGGCTTCCGCATCGAGCTGGGCGAGATCGAGGCGGCGCTGCTGGAGCACGACGGCGTGCGCGATTGCGCGGTCCTGGTGCGCGAGGACGCGGGTGAGAAGCGGGTGGTGGCGTACGTGGTGGGCGGCGTGGAGGCGGACGCGCTGCGCGTGCACGTGCGCCAGAGTCTGCCGGAGTACATGGTGCCGTCCGCGCTCGTCTTGCTGGACGCGCTGCCGCTGACGGCCAACGGGAAGCTGGACCGCAAGGCGCTGCCGGCGCCGGAGCTCGCGGCCGACGCGGACCGGTACGTGGCGCCGCGCACCCCCATG